>DSBB01000492.1 GCA_011046175.1 Candidatus Hydrogenedentota bacterium
GCGGGCGGCGTGGCGCGCACATGGCAGCAGGCGGGGCGGGCGGGACGCCGCAGCAGCGCGTCGCTCGTGATTCTGGTGGCTTCGAGCGCGCCGCTTGATCAGTATATCGTCAGCCATCCCGATTACTTCTTCGGACAAAACGCCGAGAACGTCACCGTTGACGCGAACAATCTTTTTGTATTGACCAGCCATCTGAAATGCGCCGCGTTTGAAATGCCGTTTAATGAGGGTGACGCGTTCGGGCTGGACGCAAAGAGCACGGGCGAGCTGCTGGATTTTCTCGCGGAGAATCGCATCCTGCGAAAAACCCGCGGGCGCTGGCATTGGAGCGCCGAAACCTATCCCGCGTCCGAGATCAGCCTGCGCACCGCCGCCCCGGGCAATGTGGTGATTCTTGACGCCACCGACAACGGCAGGGTCATCGGCGAAGTGGATTATTTCAACGCCCCGGTCGAGGTCTATCAGAACGCGGTATATCTGCACGAGACGCGCCAGTACACCATTGAACATCTTGATTTGGAGGACCGCAAGGCCTATGCGCGGCCCGTCGAGGTGGATTACTATACCGACGCGGAGATGAAGGTTGATTTGCGCGTGCTTGACCGATTAAGGGAAGCGCCTGCGGGCGCGGCGGCCAAATGCGTGGGCGAGGTAAGCGTTACGTGGTTGCCCACCATATACAAGAAAATCAAGTTCGGCACCCACGAAAACGTCGGCTGGGGCGACATTCATCTGCCGGAACAGACCATGCACACCACCGGCTTCTGGATCGAGTTTTCCGAAAACATTGAAACGGAGTGCGGGCTGGGAAAGGAAGCGTTGGGCGAAGCGCTGCACGCGCTGGCAAACGCGCTGCGTCAGGTCGCGCCGGTGCATGTGGTCTGCGACCCGAGCGATATCCTTGCCACGTTTATGCTGCGGGCGCCTGAATCGCAGAAGCCGTCCGTGTTCCTCTATGAACGCTATCCGGGCGGCGTCGGGTACAGTGAAAAACTGTACACCCATCACGAAGGGCTGGTATCGGCGGCAATCGCCCTGCTGGAGGATTGTCCCTGCAAGGCCGGTTGTCCAAGTTGCGTGGGACCCGCCCTTGAAACAGGCGCGCACGGCAAAGAAGGCGCCCTGACGCTGGCGCGTCTCGTGATCAATGCCGATGGCGCATGATCCTGTTCCTGGCTCGTCGGTTTGCAGGTTCCGCGCCATCTGTATTATGCTTATACGCGGCCAACGCCGGCCGCCTGTACGAGGAGAGATTGGAGAAAAATGACAGAACCTGAAATGCGCACGCTGCCCTGGCTGGCACATGCTTCTCCAGCGGACATCAATCGCGCTGTCGAGGCATTGTACCATGTGCATGGGCTTATGACCGCGCTGACCGACCTTGACACGCTGCTCGAACGAATCAGCGAGGAAGGCCGGGCGGTGGCGCGCGCCGAGGCGGCGTCTGTCATGTTGTACGACGACACAACGAATGAACTGTATTTTCGCGTGGCGCTGGGCGACAGCGGCGACCAGGAAACGCTTAAGCGCGAAGTGAGATTGAAACCGGGGCAGGGGATTGCGGGCGCGGCGGCCCAGGACCGGGTGACGGTTCATGTGCCGAATGTTAATGAAGACCCCCGTTTTTACAGCGAAGCGGACGAGATGACCAGGTTCCAAACGCGCAATCTGTTGGCGGTTCCCATGATTGAACGCAATCAGCTGGTCGGCGTGTTGGAACTGGTAAACAAAATAGACGGCGATTCGTTCTCGCCCCTTGACCAGTATGTGATGGAGATGTTCGGTTCCGTGGCGGCGTCGGCCGTGGTGAACGCGCGGTTGATTGAAGAACAGATCAGGACAACGCGGCTGGCCGCCATCGGCCAAGCCATCGCAGGATTGACGCACCACATCAAGAACATCCTGACCGGATTGACCAGCAGCGCGGAGCTTATCGAGATGGGGCTGGAAACGGGAAATAATGAACTGGTGAAGAAGACGTGGCCGGTGTTACGGCGCAGCACCCACCGAATTTCCAATTTCGTGCAGGATTTGCTTTTGTACGCCAAGCCGCGCAAGCCGGTTGTTCAACGGTGTGAAACCCAGCGCATTATTGTGGACGCCTGCGAAACGATGCGCGATCTTTTCGACAGAAAAAACATCGCCGCCGAGGTGCAGGTGGCAAAGGGCGTGGATCCCATTTATGCCGACCCGGACGCGCTGTACCGTTGTCTGATGAACCTTGTTACGAATGCGGCGGATGCGGTTCCGGAAACAGGCGGGCGCATTGTCATTGCGGCGCATCGCGCGCCGGACAACGCTCTCGAAATCACGGTGTCCGACAACGGCCCGGGCATCCCGCCGGAGATGGGGGACAGTATTTTCGAGATATTTTTCTCCACGAAAGGCTCCCACGGCACGGGATTGGGACTCGCCTGCGCCCGCAAAATAGCGCAGGAACACGGCGGCGATCTCACGCTGCTGGAACCGTCCGAGGGCGCTTGTTTCAAACTGTCATTGCCCGTTGATGAAGAGAAGCAATAACACAGGAGGAGTTTTGAAGGTACCGGCTTTTTTGAAAAACAAAGATGTGCAAGGATGGTTGTTGTGGATAAGCATAACGCTTGTTCTCATTGCCCCGTGTATTTATATCGTATATCAGATCACCTATGACACCGCTTCAACCCTGACCCGAATCGTCGCGGGAATTTTTTCCGCGGCCATTCTCGCCGGCGTGTTGAGCTGGTTGGGAAGCGAAGCATGGTATCGCATTCGATTGCGTCGGTATGAGGCGCAAAAGAAATCGTCGCGAAAGGCAAAACGCAAGAACAAGTAGACCGCAAGTTTGAGGTGTTCGCAGCCGGCGGCGCGTGCCGCGCAAAAGGAACACCGGTTTATGTGGCATGCCATCGGCAGTAAAACTGCCGTAAAAGGACGTATCTATGGCCGAACTTTGGGACGTTGCCGCGCATGTGGAAAACCATCCGGACGATTATCCGCAACGATGGCGGCTGGCGAAGAAACTGTACTCGGCGCGGGAATATCGTCTGGCTCTTGAACATCTCAATGTGCTGAAAAACGAATGGACGCCGAAACTGAATGTGCGCCGTTACCTTGCCGCAACCTATTTTCGGCTGGGACGTTACCCCGAGGCCATTTCCGAGCTTGAAGAAGCGATTGGGGAGTGGCCGGACGAAATTGGGATTCGTGAACAGCTGGCCTATGTGCTGAAGGCGGACAAGCAATTGGAAAAGGCGCTGGACGCATGGGAGCAGGTGTTGCGGTTGCAGCCCGATCACGCCATCGGACAGAAGTCTGTCGTAAGACTGAAGGCGCTTCTGGCCGGCGACGCCAGGAACCAGGACGCGCCGACCAAGATAGACCCGGTGATCATACAGGAGGAGAATGTTCCCACGCCCCCGCCCATGCCCGGCATGGAATGCCCGAAATGCGGCGCGCAGAACAGCGAGGAATTCGGGGATTGCTGGCGTTGCGGCAAACCGCTGCCCCATGCGAAATTCGGCATTTCAGATGAGGCGGCTCATGATTTTGTCGAGCAGTCGTTGCCGATCAGATCGGAAACGTTGGGACGCATCGCGGTGATAGCAACACTTGGGCTGCTTCTCTACGCATTATTTCTTAGCATCCGCATTATAGTGAAATACAATGAAGGCGTTGAAACATTAACGTCGTTGTCGCAGGTGTACGATTACGATCTCGTGCCGGCGCGCATTGCCGCCGGGCTTGTCATGCTGTTGTCGTGGCCCGTTGTTTTGCGTCTCATCATACGCCTCTTCCGCGCAAAACCCCGACCCAAGGCAAGCCACACCTACATAGGCGGCTCGCTGCTGGGCGCTTTTGCGCTGGCCATGATGTTGATTCCCATGCCGGCAATGTTGTTGACGCCGGCGATCGCCATCCTACTGTTTCTCGCGTTGACCGTTGTCATGGTGGCGTTTCAGATGAACATGGGCATGGCGCTGGCCGTGTGGGCGGCGCATTTTGCCGTGATGTTCGTTCTGGGAGCAGCAGCTTTTTGGACAACCGAAATATACCAGTACGGCAGCGTTGTAAATCCCGTCGGAGAAGTCATGGCCGTCCGTCAGTTTGCCCGTGACCCGGGAGAAAACGGGGACGGGAAACCCGTGCGGTTGCCCTCCGTGATAACGCCCATAAGGGACAAGGCAAAATGGTTCTCGTCAGGCTCTCTTTGGCTGGACGAAAAGATATCGCAGATTACCATTACGCTTCGGCTTGAGGAGGAATCGCCGGGATTGCGTTTCCAGATTTACGAAGAAGGAATCTTGCGTTTCCATGAGGATATCGGCGAAAAAAGAAACGAGAGTTTCACCTATCCAGTTGTGCCGGGAACAGAATACGAGTTCGTGGTGGCGGGCGAGGATAATCTGATTGTTCAGGTGGTGATTCAAAGCGTCCTGCCGTTCCAGATTATTGAATAAGTCACCCGCCGCACTGCTTTATTATGACACACGCTGTTCCACTCTAAAACAATGCTATCGCGTTTCTGCCATGAAAATACCGCACATTTTCATCGTTTACGGGAGAGGCATACGGCTCATGAATAGCCGCTGTGAAAGTTCCTTGCAAGGATTCAATGGCTAATCCCGTATATTCATACGTTCCATACGTCACGCACCCCAACGCCCGTCGTATTTTCAGCGTTTATTCGTCGGTTTTCCGCGCCGGCACGATTCTTGTATGATGCAAGCCAAAGCGACGCAATAAGCAAAGGAGATGAAACGCATGATTAGAATGGACAAATTGACAATAAAGGCGCAGGAGGCGCTTGCCGCTTCCCTTGAACTCGCCTCAGAAACGGGTCATCCGGAGATCAGCGACGTCCATCTGTTGCGCGCGCTGATTGATCAGGAACAAGGAGCGGTGGCGTCCATTCTGCAACGCATCGGGGTGCCTCCGACCCAAGCCGTGGCCGCCATTGATGAGGCGCTGGCGAAATTGCCCAAGGTCAGCGGCGCAATAGGACAACCCGGCCTCGGACACGCCGCCAATCAGGCGCTGGACGCGGGATGGAAACAGGCACAGCGGCTCAAGGACGAATACCTCAGCACGGAACATATTCTGCTGGGCATTCTTGACGCAGGCGGCGCGGCAGCGCAACTACTCAAGAGCCTGGGGGTGTCGTCACAGGCCGTCCTGCAGGCCATGAAGGACGTGCGCGGCACGCAACGTGTAACCGACCCGAACGCCGAATCCACGTATGAGGCGTTGCAGAAATACAGCCGCGACTTGACGCAGTTGGCGCGGGCGGGCAAACTCGACCCGGTCATCGGACGCGATGAGGAAATCCGACGGGTGATTCAGGTATTGTCGCGGCGAACCAAAAATAACCCCGTGCTTATCGGCGAACCCGGCACGGGCAAGACGGCGATTGTGGAAGGTCTCGCGCAGCGCATCGTTGCGGGCGATGTTCCGGAAGGCCTGAAAAATAAACGTATCGCCGCCTTGGACATTGCCGCCATGGTGGCGGGGGCGAAGTTCCGGGGCGAATTTGAGGAAAGACTCAAGGCCGTGCTGGCCGCAGTGCAGGAAGCGGCGGGCGCGGTAATCTTGTTTATAGATGAAATGCACACCATAGTGGGCTCGGGCGCCGCCGAGGGTTCGATGGATGCGTCGAACATGCTCAAGCCCGCGCTGGCGCGGGGGGAATTGCACTGCATCGGCGCAACCACCCTTGATGAATATAAAAAGCATGTGGAAAAGGACGCCGCGCTGGAGCGCCGGTTCCAGCCGGTGTTCGTGGCGCAGCCGAATGTTGAAAATACCATCGCCATATTGCGCGGATTGAAGGAGCGTTACGAAGTGCATCATGGCGTGCGTATCCGCGACGACGCCATTGTCGCCGCCGCCGCGCTCAGCCATCGTTACATCGCGGACCGTTTCCTGCCGGACAAGGCCATTGATCTTATTGACGAGGCGGCGTCCCGACTGCGCATAGAAATAGACAGCATGCCTTATGAAATAGACGTGATCGAGCGTCGCCTCCGCCAGCTCGAGATCGAGCAACTGGCCTTGAAAAAGGAAAAAGACCGCAGCGGGCGCGAGCGCTTGGAATCCATCGAGGCGGAGATGGCGGACCTGCGCGAAGAGATGAGCGCCAAGAAAGCGCAATGGCGGATGGAAAAGGAATGTATTGACGCCATCCGGAAATTGCAGGCGCAAATTGATGAAGCGCGGCGGGAAGAGGAAATTGCGGAGCGGCAGGGGCAGCTTGACAAGGTCGCCGAAATCCGCTACGGCAGGATCAACGAACTGCAACAAAAACTCGAGAGTGAAAACAAACGGCTTGCGGAAATACAGGCGCAGGGCAGCTTCCTCAGTGAAGAGGTGACGGAAGAGCATGTGTCGAAAATCGTCTCCAATTGGACAGGCATCCCCGTTGATCGTCTTATGGAAAGCGAGATGCAGAAATTGCTCGCCTTGGAAGAGCAAATCAGCCAACGTGTTATCGGGCAGGACGACGGCGTACGCGCCGTCGCCGAGGCGGTGCGCCGCGCCCGCGCCGGGCTCAAGGAGCCGGAACGTCCCATTGGCTCATTCATTTTCTTGGGCCCCACGGGCGTCGGCAAGACGGAACTTGCGCGAGCGCTGGCGGAATCCATGTTTGACGATGAAAACGCCATGGTGCGCATTGACATGTCGGAGTATATGGAAAAGCACGCCGTCTCCCGGCTGATCGGCGCGCCGCCCGGCTACATCGGCTACGAAGAAGGCGGCCAGCTCACCGAAGCGGTGCGGCGGAGGCCCTACAGCGTCATCCTGTTGGATGAAATAGAAAAGGCGCATCCGGATGTGTTCAACATTTTGCTGCAATTGCTTGACGATGGACGCCTGACTGACAACCAAGGGCGCACCGTTGACTTTCGCAATACGGTTGTCATCATGACGTCGAATATCGGCAGCGCCGTGTTTGACGCGTCCGACGGCGGCGAAGCGGAAAAGGCCGGGGCGGTGCGCGGCATGTTGCGCAGCCACTTCAGGCCGGAGTTTCTCAACCGCATTGACGAGGTGGTCGTCTTCCATCCGCTTTCGCGCGAGAACATCCGCGCTATCGTGGATGTACAATTGAGGAGGCTTTCTAAACGCCTTGAAGAGAGACGACTCACACTTGAACTTACAGACGCCGCGCGCGATTTGCTTGCGGAACGCGGCTATGATCCCGTTTATGGCGCGCGGCCCCTTAAACGGGCCATACAACAACTGGTGCTTGACCCGTTGGCGTATAAAATTATTTCAGGCGAACTATCCGACGGAACTTGTGTTATAATAGAAGCGGACGGTGATGCTCTTACGTTCAAGCAAGTGCGCCATCACGCCGCTTGACGTGGCTTTGACCCATGGGTTCGCACGGCGTCTATGCCGTGGGGAATCCACTTTCTTCCCTGAGGTCGGCGTTTCTCCAACGCCGGCCTTTCTTGTTTTCGGCAGGCGCAGCGTGCGCGGGTTTGGCGTTCCCTTATGCAATTTCAGGAAGGCTGAAGTCCGCGTCTCGAGCGCAATCTGCTTGAATAGAGTGGTTATGACTCGAGGGCAATCTCGTACTCCGGCGTTGTAACGTCGGCGGGGTAGGCCTCGAGCCCCATTTCACTTTGGTCAAGACCGACGTATTCCTCCTCGGGATTGACGCGCAATCCCAGAACGGTCCTGGTAACGCCCCAGGATAAAAACGAAGCCGCCGGCGCGCGATGACTCACCGTGGGGCCGATATCCTGTTGTTGTCCCCGTGTGGGAATAACGACGCCCAACGCTTTGAGCGCTTCCACATCCCGGCGTATGGTGCGAACGCTGCACATCAGGCATTTGGCCAGGTCCTCCTGGGTCAGCAATCCGTCCTGCTCGCGGGCCTCCTCCGCAATGCGGCAAAGGCGACGACGGCGCATCTGCGCGATCTCGCTATCGCTCATGAAAGACATGTCCTTGTCGTCCTCTTCATCGAACAAGGTAAGGA
>DSBB01000279.1 GCA_011046175.1 Candidatus Hydrogenedentota bacterium
CCGTGAAAACGGGAATCCATCTGGCGTTAACAGTTCTTCTTGTATCTTCTGGATTCCCGTTTTCACGGGAATGACGGTAGTCGTGGTCTATAGGTCAAACTTACAAAAAATTGTCAGCCAACGGGTGTTAAGCGCCTAATACATCCCGAGTGTAACATACTTCGGACTGTTGTTGGACAAAGAGAACGGCCGCGCGCAGTACCTGTGTTATAATAAATGCTCTTTCAAGCATTACTCCGGTCTGTTCCAGGCAGACAAGAATCAGCCGTCATGGTGAATGAACAACCTGTAACCGTCATGTCTCATCCAATTTCCAAGGCGCATCGCGAATTTCCGGCGTGGCTGCGGCGTTCCCTGCCCGCTTCCGGCGATATGGAACAGGTGCGCGCAACGCTGCAGCATCTGTCGTTGAATACTGTGTGCCGCAGCGCGCAATGTCCGAACCAGTGCGAATGCTGGCAACGCGGTACGGCTACGTTTATGATACTGGGCGAGGTGTGTTCACGGGATTGCGCCTTCTGCGGCGTGGCGTCGGGAACACCCCTGCCTCCCGATCCCGGAGAGCCGGAGCGCATCGCCGAGGCGGTGGCGCGCCTGATGTTGCGCCATGCCGTCATTACCACAGTAACCCGGGACGACCTGCCTGACGGCGGCGCGTCGCACTTCATCAATGTCATCGGCGCCATCCGGAGGCGTTGCGCGAAAACGTCGGTGGAGGTGTTAACATCGGATTTTGCGGGCGATTTGAAGGCTGCGGCGCGCGTCGCAAAGGCCGCCCCCGAGGTGTTCGGGCACAACATTGAAACGGTTTCACGGCTGCACGGCGAATTGCGCGATCCGCGCGCCTCTTATACGCGAAGCATGGAAGTGCTGCGCTGCGCCCGGGAAACGCTGCCCGCGGCCTGTCATGTGAAATCAGGATTTATGGTTGGATGCGGCGAGACGGAATCGGAGGTGGTCGAGGCGTTGCGCGACCTTGTTTGCGCCGGTTGTGACGCGGTAACCATCGGACAGTATCTGAAGCCGTCGGGCGGACGCTTCGATGTGCAGGAGTTCGTGCCGCCGGAACAATTTGCCCGCTACGAAAAAATTGCGTATGATCTGGGTTTTCACTCTGCAATGACAGGGCCGTTCGTGCGCAGTTCCTACCATGCCGAGGAACTCACCGCAAAACACCGCGCGGGATAAGAAAAGGAAATGATATGCGTTTCAGGTATTCAATCAGGTATCATTACGAAAGGTCTGCATGATGACGGCATTCGTGGAGGTACTGCTGCCCGATGTGGGCGGCGGCGATAAGGCTGATGCGGCTGTTGTTTCGTTCTGGCCTGTTGCCGTCGGCGCAACATTGCGGGCAGGCGACGACTTGCTTGAAATCGTTACAGACAAGGCCAGTTTTGTGGTGCCCTGTCCGCAGGCGGGCGTGCTGCGCGAAAAAAGAGTGGAGGAAGATGACCGCGTCCGCGCCGGCGACGTCATTGCCGTCATCGAGGTCGAGATTTAGCCCGTCAACGCGTTTTTTCCGTCGGAAAGATGCGATGGCGGGAGTTGTGCGTATATGTCATAATCAGCAACTCGCGTAAGGAAAGAAAATACTCATGGGAATAGGCGTAGGCGTAATCGGCGCCGGCACGGTCGGCGGCGGCGTAATTGAAATTCTATCGGCAAACACCGGTGTAATCGCGGACAAGACGGGCGCGCAGGTCGCGTTGCGTCATGTGGCGGAATTAAAACAGGAACTGTTGCAGGATTGTGATCTCGAGGGCGTAACGGTCAGCGCCGACGCCAACGCGTTGATTCATGATCCGCAGGTGCATGTGGTATGCGAACTGATCGGCGGGTTGGAGCCCGCGAAGACATTTATACTTGAGGCGCTCAACGCCAAAAAGCACGTGGTCACCGCAAACAAAATGCTGCTGGCCAAGCATGGCGCCGAACTGGCGGAAGCCGCCGCGCGCAACGGCGTGGGACTGCGCTATGAAGCGGCGGTCGCCGGCGCCATTCCCATCATTAAAGCGTTGCGCGAGGGGCTTGCCGCCAATCATATTCACGCCGTTTACGGAATCCTCAACGGAACCTGCAACTATATACTGAGCCGCATGACCTATGAGGGACTCGAATTCCAAGAGACGCTGGATCAGGCCATTGCGAACGGATTTGCGGAGACGCCGCCCGACCTTGATATTGAAGGGCATGATACGGCTCACAAATGCCAGATACTCGCGTCGCTGGCCTACAGCACCAAGGTGAGTCTGGACGCCATCCCCGTCGAAGGCATTACAAACATTACCCATCTTGACGTCGCATACGCCAGGGAAATGGGGTGCGTCATCAAACTGCTTGCCGTTGTCCGCAAGGTTGAAGGCGAAATCGAAGCGCGCGTGCATCCCACACTGGTGCCCGAAACCCATTTGCTGGCCGCGGTTCGCAACGAGTTTAACGCTGTCTACGTTGAAAGCGACTGCGCCGACGCAACGCTGTATTACGGGCGGGGCGCGGGACGCCTGCCGACGGCGAGCGCCGTGGTTGCGGATATCGTGGACATCGCCCGGCGCGGGGAAGCGCCGGCGTTGCCTCCTTTTTCCTATACGCATGCGCTGGAAGTGCGCGACATCGGATTGCTGGAAGGCAGGTATTATCTCTGCCTTACCACGGAAGACCATCCGGGGGTGTTGGGCAAGGTATGCACCATACTCGGCAAGCACGGCGTAAGCATCGCGTCCTGCATACAAAAGAACAGGGGGGAAGGCGAACCTGTTCACGTCATATTAATGACCCATACCTCCATAGAATCAGGGGTCATTGCCGCCCTCGCGGAAATAGACCGGTTGGATTTCATTACCGAAGCCACGCACCTGTTGCGTGTCCTGTAAGCGGAAAGGCATTCGCATGAATAATCCCGGAGTCATCGAACGCTATCGCAAGCATCTGCCCGTGACCGATTCAACGCGCATTATAACCTTGAACGAGGGTTCCACGCCGCTCATTGCCGCAGGCCGCCTGAGCGCGGCGTTGCATCCGCGGCTTGAAGTCTATCTCAAGTATGAAGGGTTAAACCCGACAGGTTCATTTAAGGATCGCGGCATGACAATGGCGGTGACCCATGCCGTCGAGGAAGAGTATGAAATGGTCATGTGCGCGTCCACGGGCAATACTTCCGCTTCAGCGGCGGCATACTCGGCGCGGGCGGGAATCAAATGCGTCGTACTGATTCCGCAGGGGAAAATCGCGTTCGGCAAACTGTCGCAGGCCATGGTACATGGCGCGCAGGTCATTCAGGTGCTCGGCAATTTCGACGAGGCGCTTACGCTCGTGCGTCAGATATGTGAAAATTTTCCCATTGCGCTGGTTAACTCCATAAACCCTTATCGCATCGAGGGACAAAAGACGGGGGCTTTCGAGATATTGGATGATTTTAACGGCATTGCGCCCGACTTCCAAGCCATGCCCGTGGGCAATGCGGGCAACATTACCGCCTATTGGAAAGGGTACAAGGAATATCATGCCCACCGCAAGAGTGACGGCCTGCCGCGCATGCTCGGATTTCAGGCGGCGGGTTCCGCGCCCATCGTTCTGGGACATCCCGTCAAGGAGCCGCATACATTCGCCACGGCCATCCGCATCGGAAACCCCGCCAGTTGGAAGTCTGCGGAAGCGGCGCGGGACGAGTCCGGCGGCTTGATTGACATGGTTACGGATGACGAGATTCGGGATGCGTACAC
Source organism: Candidatus Hydrogenedentota bacterium (assembly GCA_011046175.1). Classification (GTDB taxonomy): domain Bacteria; phylum Hydrogenedentota; class Hydrogenedentia; order Hydrogenedentales; family CAITNO01; genus SLFT01. The sequence continues at coordinate 3,723 of DSBB01000279.1, forward strand.
CCTGCTGGCGCGAACGGAAGGCGTGTTCTGCGAACCGGCAAGCGCCGCAAGCATCGCAGGACTGAAAAAACTGGCGGACCAAGGCTTCTTCGACACCGTCGAGCCGCGCGCAGGCGACCAAATACGCATCGTATGCATTCTTACCGGACACGGCCTCAAAGACCCGGACAACGCTATTGCCGTGGCGTCGGAACCGAGCACCGTCGAGCCGTGCGAAGAGAAAATTGTCGAGGCGCTTGGTTTCGCGCCCGCCGTCGTGTAGTATAACCGCGTATCATGATCTATCCAAGAACCATAGCGCCGGAAATGCGCCGGATACCCGTCGCAGACATCTCCATCGCTTTGTGGGAATATCCGGGGGATGCGCCGCCCATCTTGTTTTTCCATTGTACGGGCGTTTGCGCGCGGATATGGGACCCGGTTGTTTCGCGGCTGTCAATCAAAAATAGAATCCATGCGCCCGACGCGCGCGGCCACGGCGACTCGGACAAGCCGCGTGTGGCGGCGGCGTACACTTGGCGCGGCTTCGGCGGCGATGTGCTGGCGGTCGCCGACGCGCTGCAACTGCCCGAAGGCGCATGGGCGGTCGGGCATTCCGGCGGCGCGTCCGCCATCGTGTACGCCGAACTGACACGTCCCGGACGTTTCGCGCGCGTGGCGCTCATAGACGCCATCATCGCGCCGCCCGAATTTTTCCCCACCGCCATGCCCCTCGCGGAAAGGTCGCGCAGGCGCAGGCACGTGTTCGACTCGCGAAACGCCGCGCGGCAGCGGCTGGGCAACAAGCCGCCCATGGAGACATGGCATCCCGAGGCGCTTGACGCCTACATCGCCCACGGGTTCGCAGACCGCGACGACGGAAGGGTCGAACTGAAATGCCCCGGCGAACTCGAAGCCTATGTATACGAATACGGCGGCGTCATCAACCTCTATGATCGCCTTGGCGAAATGCGCGCCGAAGCGCTCGTCATCACCGGCGAGAACAGCTACATGGTCGAACACGCCCATCGCCAGCACAGCCATCTGCCCCGCGCCGAACTCGTCACCCTCCCCGACGCCGGACATTTCATCCCCCAAGAAAAACCGGCGGAAACCGCAGCGCTCATCAGCGACTGGTTCAAATGACCCGTACATTGTTTGTGTTTTGTTCTTTTACAATTAAAGCGCCTTTTTTCGTTGCTTTTTGTTCTTTGGTAACAGTTTAGCCGAACGGCAAAAAAAACATAACGAATCCAGAATCCTCATATCATTGCTCATTTGGACTGCGCAAGCCGCGCTTGCGCTTTCGCCGTCTATGGACTACGCAAGCCATGCTTGCGCAGTCCACAAGGAAACGACATGTCAGATTTGACAGAAGGCGGGTACGCTGAAGCGTGAACAACGTACGGAGATTTTCCGGGGCGCCGGTAAATTGCGCCGTCAGAACTGGTTTCGCCAGCGCTCAAACTCTTCGGGCTGTTCTTCCGGCGCTTCCCAGTAGGAGTCGGTTTTCGGCAGCCACTTGCGCTTTAACGGGTCTTCGCTGAAAAGACGCATGACGACGCCCATGGGCACAATGATCAACCAGTACATGACCGTCAGCATCAGGTGGGTCACCAGCCAGTTCAATACCAGCGCAAATTTGATCCACACGACGAACACCGGTTGCAGCGCGCGCGGCAGCAGCAGCCCGAAACACGCGAACGCGCCCGCCACCACAAAGAACCAGACCGGGAAGTGGGCAAACCCGTGAAGGGCGAACCGTATCAGGCCGATGACGATGATGGCCGCCGCCATCATCAGCCCGAATTTGCGTTGTTCCGTCCTGCTTGAAGTGTCTATGTCCAACATGCCTGATTTCCTGTCCGTTCCATGCGGTTGCCGACGCCTGCGCGCGGCGCCGTGTTTGCGGAGATGTTACTTGACGGGATATGCGATATGCAAACGGAAGAAGTGAACATGCATGTCCGCCATTGGCGAATGGGCGCCGTCTTTGATAGAATAACCGCAGCAACCGGAGATTTTACAGATGGAAGAAAAAACACGCCGCTGGTGCGCGTCCCGCGCCGCCGTATTCAAGGCGCTGGGGCATCCCACCCGTATCTTCATTGTGCAGGAACTGTCCAAAGGCGAGGAGTGCGTTTGCCGTCTGACCGAGAAAATCGGCGCGGACATATCCACTGTCTCCAAGCATCTCAACGTCCTCAAGGCGGCGGGCATCGTAAGCGACGACAAGCGCGGGTTGCAGGTATTCTATAAACTGCGCATGCCCTGTGTCTTGGGGGTTTTCTCATGTGTGGACAAGATAATGGAGGAAGACCTGCGCGAGAAAAAAGCGCTGGTTCGTTGACCTCGGATGGGAGCATGGAGTAAATCCGACAAACAAGGAAACGGGGGGGGCGGCGTTTCCAGTTGTCTCCGGGGCAAAGAGCGTCTGCGATTGGATGTGCCCGCCGCAAAAACAGCGCACTGGATATGGGTGACGGCGGCGGTCTTGGGACTGAAATGAACGGGATGCCATAAATGCAATTGAGAATCGCCATGGTGGGCGCTTGCCCCTATCCGGCGCCGCAGGGCAGCCAGGTGTTTATGCGCAACACGGCGCAATGCTTGCAAAGCATCGGCCATGAAGTGCATTTGGTGGTGTACGGCTACGGCGTTGGCGCGGACCATAGCGGTCTGCGCATTCACCGCGCGCCGCGTATCCCCTTCGCCACAAAGACGGCGCCCGGCCCCTCTGTGGCCAAGCCCTTTCAAGATGTCACCCTTACCTGGGCGTTGCGGCGCGTCATCGAGAAACACCACATCCAAGTGGTTTGCGCCCATAACTATGAGGCCTTGTTTGCCGCGTTGTTGGCGCGAAAACGCCCCATCCTGTATTTTGCTCACAACGCCATGTCGGATGAGCTGCCCCACTTTTTTAACAACATGCGCATCACCGGGGATATAGGCCGTTTTCTCGACCGCACGTTTCCGCGCCGGGCCGATGCAGTTGTCGCGCCGCATCGGCGGCTCGCGGGACATCTCGTGGTGCGCGGCTGCGAACAGGAGCAGGTGTCGGTCGTGCCGCCTCCCATAGACGCGCAACTGTTCGAACCGGCGCAGGTGGACCACAGTGTTGCGCCGCCGATCATTTATTCGGGCAACCTCGATGCTTATCAGAATCTGCCGCTGCTGTTCAACGCGATGAAGTTGGTGCGCAACAAGAAGCCGGACGCGCGCCTGATCATCGCCACCGCCGCCAAGGCGACGGGCTTGGACGCCGAGGTCGTGCCCATCATGGGTTTCGACGCGCTGCACCGGTTCCTTGCGCAGGACGCCGTATTTGCCGCGCCCCGCGTTTCATGGTCGGGCTATCCCATCAAGATGCTGAACGCCATGGCCGCGGCCAAGGCCGTGGTCGCCTGCGAAAGCGCCGCCTATCCCATCACGCACGAAGAAACCGGACTGATTGTGCCCGACAACGATGTTCACGCCTATGCGGCGGCGTTGCTGCGCCTGATGGACGATCCGAACCTTCGCGCGACGCTCGGCGCAAAAGCCCGCGAGACCATCCTCGAAAAGCACCGACCGGAAGATGTCGCCAAACAACTGGAAACCCTCGCTCTCGCCGCGTATGACCGCTATAAAACGATGGCATAACGAGTTAAGAATGGAAAACTGGTTACGGAATCAAGATTGACATCACCACCCCGGAGGAGGTCATTTTCTATGAATGAACAACGTGATTGGCTTGAAGAAACATGGGAAATCAAGAAGCAAATCGCACGGCAATATGCCGGTATAGCCATGTCGCAGCAGTTGCGAGAAATGCATAACATTGTCGTAGAGGAATTCCAAAAGAGAGGTTGGAATTATCCGGGTCCTCCTTCTGTCGCAAAGACACACTGCGGAACAATACACAAGCCACTGCAATAGTTCAAAAAGCCTTACGGCGTTCTACACCACCCACAGCGCGCGAATGATAAATGGATAAATGGGGACATCACCTATTTTGGGAAATACCCGACTTGCCTACTGCCGCCCCTGTTCCACCAGCCGGCTCGTATTCTCGGCTACACGGAATATGACCATAAGCATTTCACACCAGATGCGCGCCCCCAGAACGAACAGCAAAAATACCACGGGTGATAGAATGAGAAAGAGCAACCCAACCCCTGCGCCTACGGCAAATCCCATGCATATAAACACCACTGCGTAAACAGCGGCAAGGGTAATGCCG
>DSBB01000106.1 GCA_011046175.1 Candidatus Hydrogenedentota bacterium
TGTGGACGCCGAAACTGATTCCCAAGATTGGATATTGCAGTTACAACTGCGCCCTCTGCGGCGAGGTGTGCCCCACAGGCGCCATTGCGCCGCTTGCAGTCGAGGAAAAACAAAAGGTGAAAATCGGCATGGCCGTGTTTGACAAGAACCGGTGTCTGCCTTACGCCTACGGGCGGGAATGCATTATTTGTGAAGAGCATTGCCCCGTGTCGCCCAAGGCGATTACGTTTACCATAGCAGAAGTGACGCTGAGTTCCGGCGAAACGCGCGCGCTGAAGCAGCCGCAGGTGGACGTGGCGCGCTGCATCGGCTGCGGCGTGTGCGAATGGAGTTGCGTCTACAAGGATCAGGCCGCTGTACGCGTCGTCAGCGCCAACGAATCGCGCAACGCCGCGCAACAGGTCATGCTGGACGACATTGGCGGCAGCCCCTATTAACGCCGCGGCTCGTCTGTTGCCCTGAAATATAACGGCTATACGCTTCAATCTCAACGTTTCAAGGGCGACGGCCATGGACCGTGTGAGTGCGGGCTTGCTGGCGCGCTTGAATTCAAACCCAAGGCGCAGATTTCCCCGGACGATGAGCATGTCCAATGCCGCACCGGCATGGGTCGCCAAAAAAACATTCGTGGCGCGAAGCCCCCAACCGCCGAATCTCCTGCCTCATGGCGAAACTTTCCAAGGACGCGCCGCACTTGGGGCGCGCCATTACGCCGGCGCGTGCGCGCAGGTTCAACAAAGCGCAAAAATTATTCCGTCACTCCACGCGGTATGCAAAAACATCCGGTTCGCATTTGATCACAATATAGTGATCCTGCTTGACAAAGGGGATTATGTTGCGCTTTCCCGTATGACTTATTGCTTCCAGATGTGTGGGCGCCGGCATGTATGTCTCCCTGTTGTTCGGTACAGTAAAGCGTACCGTGAATGCCGGGCTGTCCGGCAGCGGCGTCACGGTCCAGCCGTTATCCTCGCGCTTAATGCGGCATGCGCCGTCGGTGATGACGCCGTCAAAGTCCACCATCCTGCCGTCCGGGTTCATCCGCGCCAGCCACTCGTCCTGTTCTGATGGGATGGGCGCGATTGCAAAACCGGTAAGCGCGCCGGAGTCTCCTTCAAGTTGCACACGCGCCAAGCGCACGGATGCGTCGCCGTGGACATTGTTTTGCAGCGGCCGCCGCCTGTCGCCGGGTTTCCAGAGTCCCGCCTGCAATTCCACCACATCGCCGGGCTTGAGGTTGGCGGGCACCACGCCGCGTCCGGTGGTGACCGCCGCGTCCTGCCATTCGTTGGTGGGCGGCTGGGGGCGACCGTCCGCCTGAAACAGGATGTCGCCCTTGTCGTCCATGAAGTGAACATACACAACCAGGTCTTCCTCAATCGCGCCGAAGACCTCCCATGCCAGCGTCACTTCGAAGGCGCGCCCTTCGGTGAGTCGCAGCGTAGCCAGTCGCACGGATGCGGGCACGCCCCGCGCCACCACGGGGCGCGCATTGACATACCATGTGTAGGGCGATTTGCTCCATTCGACAATCATGCCGTCCTTGCGTTCGATAGCGCCGCTCACCTCCCCAAGGTCTGCGTAATAACCGTATTGGGGCAAGATGCGTCCTGCGATCTGCCAGTCCGATTCTCCCCGGTTCACCCACGCGTTGCCCGCATTCTCCCAGCGCACATGCTGGCGGTGAATGTCGTCCCCGTCAAAATCTACCATCCTGATGCGTTTCCTCGCCAGGTGGGACATGATGTCGTCGGTGAGCCAATACTTGCGCACTACATCGCGGTGGAAGGGCGCGTCCGCCATGGCGGGATGTCCCGTCAATACCTCGGTGCAGATGTAGTCGTCGCTGTAAATGCCGTGGAGGTCGGCGCGCAGCCCGCCGCGATAGCGGCTGTCATACCCCGCGCCGTGCAGGATGAACCGGTCATGATGCGCCATGTCGCTCCAGGGGATGCGCTCCGCAGCCTCACAGCGCACGGGCCACGTCATCCATTGCGGCGTGCCGCCGGGCGGCGCGGGATCAACGCGCAGGTGGTTGGTTTGCGCGCCGTCCAGCCGGCCTATCAACTGGTCGTGGCCGCTTTCGGAAATCTGCGGCGCGTTGTCGCCGAGGAATTCCCGTATCCATGCGAAACGCTCGCCCCAAATCTGCTTATGCAGCAGCCGGTCCTGCAAACGCCCGTCGTGCGTCCACGCCTCGTAAGGGCCGATACTCGACCACACGTCAATGAAGAAACCGTTGGGATGAATGCCGTCGCGAATCAGAGCAAGGTTGCGCTCCAGGAACGGGCGCATCGCCTCCACGTTCCAGCGAAACGCCTGCGCCTTGCGGCCCTCGTTGAACCACGCCCAAATCGGATGGCCGTCGTTATTGAAGCCGATGCGCTCATAGGAAAACCCTTCCGCGTCGGGATAAAAGTCAATGTAGTTGTCATGTGGCGCGAAGATGACATCGTGCTCGCGGCACAGGTCGGAGAGCCGCTGAAATTCCTCCAGCGTGCCATACTGCGGATTGGGCGGCCAGATGTCCGGCAGCCGGTAGTCGTAGCCCCAGCGCTGCCAGTTGTGCCACACCACCGCACTGTTGGTCAGCCCGTAGCGGAATGCCTGTTCAAGCGCGTCGGCGCTGTCACCATATCGCCCGCCCCACAAATCAAAGACGAAGCGCCCCGCAAGCCGCTCGACGCCGGGCGCGGCCTCCAAACCGTTGATGTCGCGCCACACGCGCGCGCCCCGCCACACGTCCCGCGCCGGGATGAACGTGAATACCGGCTGAATGGGCGAATGCAGCGCGTACGTGTGCGTGTCGGGCGCCACAACCAGTTGCGAGGGCGGCGCGTCCGCCGCAACCACAAGCGATATGCCGTTCTCAAAATCGAATCCCACAAAGGAGGTGGACAGCTGATGACCATCAAAGTGAAGCCGGAACGCCTCCGGGGTGCGGATGACGTTGCCCATGCCCGCATATAGCTGCCATGCACGGTGGCTCCACCGGCGCGGGGCGGCGTCTTCGATGACGGTATGGGACCACGGCTTCGGCTCCGGCGCGTTCTCCAGATGGAACCCGGCACGCAACGCTTTTCCGTCAATGATGCGCAGTTCTCCAACGAGGTCGAACGCGCCGGCGACGCTCTCGAAGCGGTGGCGAAGGCGCAGGGTGTCCGCGGCGCTTTCGTCGTCCACGCCCACCAGCGCGCATGTGCCGTCCAGCGCTTCCAGCGCGTCACCGAGCACCGTGACAGCGAAGCCGTCGAAGGACAACTCTTCGAGACCGGTGGCAAAGGCAACGCGCCCGTCAAGAAGCCCCCGGCGGCCCGGCGTGACCCGCACATCGTACACGAACTTCCCGTCAAGCAGCATACCGAGCGCTACCGGCTCCCGCGCCGGCGCGTCAGCGGGCGTGACCGCTTCGCCTGCGACAATGCCCGGGTCGCCCCACAAGGCGCGGTCGCAGGTGGTGTCCCGCTTCGGCCCCGGATGCGTCTCCAATTGCAGCACCACTTCTTTCCCCGCATACGCCGTCAAATCCGCCGACACAGGCTCCCACGTCTTGCTGTCCGTATGCTTTTCAAAGAGCAGTTCCCCCAATGCGCCCGGCGCGGCGTCCAAAGGCGCCACATACACCCGGAAGGTTACGCCGTCGCTGGGCGGTTCCGATGACATGTGCTCCTGCACCGCAAGGGCGCACTCGAAGCGCAGCGGCGCGGCATCCGGCAGCGTCAGCGGTATTTCCAGGAACAGCGCGCCCGGAAAACCGCCGTACCACGGAGGATGCGCGAATACGGCGCGCCGCGATTCGGGAAGCGCCTGCGCGCCGAGCGTTTGTACCACCGACTTCGTGACCGGTTCCGTGCCGCGCCATCCCGGAGGCAATAGGATGGGTTCGCCCTCAAAAGGAGCGACCACCACACGGTGGACGGGAAGCCCCGCAAGCGAGCGGCGGCCCTGTTCGGGCACAGGCATCGGCGCCCACGCCAATTGCGACTCCGGACGCGGCACGTCCGTGATGTTCGCGCGAACCAGCAGGATGGGATGCGCCTCATGGGCGACGCCGTCCTGATCGAACGCCGCGCGCGCATGGATGGGATACCATGCGTTGTAGGTTCCCCTGCCGGCTGTCGCCGTGAACGGCACGGACAAGGTCTTGCCCGCGGGAACAACAAAAGGCTGTTCAGGTTTTCCGTCAAGCCGCCATGCGTCAATCACTTCAATGTGCAGTGTGCCCGAGACCGGCAAAATCCCGTCGTTGACCAGCTCCAACTCCCATTCAGTGGGCGTCTCAACAGCGCTTATTTCAGCGGGGCCGTTGATGCGCGCCGTAAACGCCCCGGCGTGGTCAACGGGCTCATTAAACGCATGACACAAAAACGACGGCATAAGCAGCAAGAACAATAAGGCGCGCATCATAAAATGTCTCCACGCAATCGTTGCGGTTGGTTTGTCCATGATGATACACGGCTGCGCCCGTCCATTGCATCCTGATAACCGTCCTTCCCCGGCGCCGGATGGCGCGCCGCCAACGAAAGAACATGCCTTACGGAAAAACGGGGCTGTCCGGACGGCAAAAAGGGAACAAGATACGCTTGAAAATTAGCTATGTTATGTGATAATATTCGCTCATGAACACGATTCAAAGAAGTGAAGCGAGGACGCGCGTTCAACAGGAAATGGAGCAATATCCCGCCGTATTGCTTGAAGGTCCCAGGCAATGCGGCAAGACCGCCCTGGCGCGCAGCCTGATTGAACGGGAACCGGGGCGCTATTTTGATCTCGCCGACCCGACGTGTCCGTTGCTGACGGATTACGCGGGGGTGACGCTTCGGACGCTTGTGGGAACAGTGGTTGTTGACAACATTGACCGTATGCCCAGGCTGCTGGAGATGATACAATTGCTTTCCGCCCGCGATCCGCTCCCCGCCCGCTTTCTGATCATAAGCGCCACAGCCCGGGAGATGTTGAAAGCAGCGCCGAAAACCTTCAAGAACATGGGAAGAGTGTCCATGGGCGGTTTCACGCTCGACGAGACGGGGCCGGAGCGATGGCGCGATCTTATGGCGCGGGGCAGATTGCCGCGTTCTTATCTGGCGCAGAGCGACGCCGAAGCCCACGAATGGCGAAACTTTTTCATGCAGGAGATGTTGGAACGGGACGTGCCAAGGCTGGGCGCGCGCACGCCGCCAATGACGTTGCGGCGGTTCTGGCAGATGCTGGCGCACTGCCACGGACAGCCGCTGAACGCCTCGGAACTCGCCCGCGCCATGGACGCGCGCCAGGACACGGTGCGCCGGTATCTGGATATTCTCGCCGCAATGTTCCTGGTGCGGCGCATGACGCCGTGGACGGGCGACGACATTGGCAAGCGCCTGGTCAAGGCGCCCATGATTTACGTGCGCGATTCCGGGTTGTTGCATACCCTGCTGGGACTGCGTGCCTTTGAAGAGATCGCCGCGCATCCCCGCCTCGAATATTCATGGAAAGGCTTCGCCCTTGAAGAGGCGCTGTGCAGACTCGGCAGCGACCGGGACGCGTATTTCTACAAAACGCACGCTGGAGCGTCCCTGGACCTCTTCGTCATCCGCGGAAAAAAGCGCATCGGTTTCGAATTCAAGTTCACGGATAAGCCCCGCACCAGCAAGGCCATGCGCGCCGCGCTTGACGACCTTGACCTTGACTGTCTTTATGTGGTTTATCCCGGCACGGAACAATACGCCCTCGACGACGGGATTGTGGCAATGCCCATTGGGTTATAGGCTAAGATGATTGAAAATTGACGGAAATAGACGATAATAATGTAGCATAAGAAATCGGGTGGATAGGGCATGCAGCACAGTTTGCAGGGCGCCGGGCGCATCGCTTGTCTTGATGTGGAAACCCTGAATTGGTTCAAGAGGAAAGCCCAATAAGCCTCTGCTCCGCTGTCCGACCGGCCTGATCGGTCGGACAGACAACATTTTAACGTTACCATCACCGGGCCGACATTGCGCCGAACTTCTAGATAACCGCGCTTTTGTTTTGTTATTATCCTTTCCAAAAGGAGCCTCCTCCATGTCTGCGAAATATTACCCGCCTAAATGCTTTGTCTTGTTGCTGCTCTGTCTTGCCCTCTGCCCGATGGTTGCCGCCAGCCTCACGGTGAACGATTTCGGAGCCACCGGCGACGGTGAAACAGACGATACCGCCGCTCTGCAAAAAGCAGCGGACGCCGGGCTGCCGCTGGTGTTTGACTCGGGAACCTACCGTATCACCGCGACCATCGTGATCAGCCTTGAGAGGAAGGGATACATGGGTGTCACCGGCGCGGCGGGCGCGACGCGCATCGTCATGGAGGGCGCGGGGCCCGCGCTGCGCGTTGTCGGCACGCATGATGGCACGGCGAATCCCGCATTCGTGAAGCCGGGCGTATGGGAGCGCGAGCGCTTCCCCGTCATCAGCGACCTGGAAGTGCTGGGCGCCCATGAAGAGGCGGAAGGGATACGGCTCGAAGGAACCATGCAATGCACCGTTACGCGGGTGCTTATCCGCAATTGTATGCATGGGATACGGCTGGTAAAACGCAACCGGAACGTCATCATTTCCGACTGCCACCTCTATGAAAACCACAGCACAGGCATTTTTCTGGACGCGGTCAATCTGCACCAAACGAACATCATCGGAAACCATATTAGTTACGGCGGCGATGCGGGCATTCTGGTGCGCAACGGCGAGGTGCGCAACATCCAGATTACCGGCAACGACATTGAGTACAACTACCAGAACGGCGCGCCGGACGCCGTGGATGTGCTGTTCGACACGCGCGAGGGCACGCTGCGCGAGTTCACCATCACCGGCAACACCATCCAGGCCGTGCCCAGCGAAAACGGCGCAAATGTCCGCATCCTCGGCGAGCCGGTCGAGGTTGCCGACCGCAGCGGTCTCGGAACCATCTCCGGAAACCTCATCGCCAGCCAGACGGTAAACATAGACCTGCAGAACACGCGGGGTGTCACCATCACCGGCAACAGCATCTACAGCGGCGCGGAACTGTCCGTCCGCGCGCGGCGCTGCAAAAACATCACCGTTTCCGGCAACAACGTGGACTACAATCCCACCGTGGAAGACCGGGTGAAGGACGGTTTCCTCTTCGAGTCCTGCCACGGCGTGAGCGTTACGGGCAACACGCTTGCGGACTGCCGCGCGGGCGACCCGGAACTGGGCGGCGCCATCGCCGTCCGAAACTGCCGCGACGTGGTGATTGCCGGTTGCGTCATCATTGACCCCATGCACCGCGGCATAGACGTGCGCAACAGCGCCTCGTGCCGTATCGCCGGCAACATCATCTCGGACTCCCGCGAACCGCGCCGCATGGTGGACGCCATTACCGTGGGCAAGGATTCCACGGCTATCGTTGTGACGGACAACCTCTTATCGCCCGAGGAGTAAGGCTGGCGAGGACGGCGCCGCGCGCGCGGGTTGGCATGGCGCGTTCGATTGCCCGCCACGGCACGCTGAAGCGTGAACAACATACAAAGAGAATAGTCAAATCTGGGTTGCGGGCAACGCCCGCGTTAGTAAACAACTACCAAATTTTCCATTCTTCCCGGTAGGGGCGGGTCAGCATCCTTGCCGCATCGTCATCGCCGATGATTTGCTCCGCCTTCGGGTCCCAGCGGATGACCCTGCCGGTTTGGGCCGCGGCATTGGTCAGGTGCGCAATGGTGTCGGCGCGTATCGCCATTTCCACGGGGCACACGGTCTCCTCGCGCGATTTCACGCAGTCAATGAAGTTGCGCACATGTCCCTTGGACTCGTACACGCGCTCGGCGTCCGGCTTCAGTTCCTCTTTCCACAGGTCTTGGTTGCTGGCGTAGAA
>DSBB01000012.1 GCA_011046175.1 Candidatus Hydrogenedentota bacterium
CAATACGCTGTTTGTAAGCGTTTTTGACACACGCATTAAGATTGCCGTCACCAGCTGCGGATTCACCATCTTCCCCAAATACATGGAAGGCGACCTGACCGGCTGGACCCATGACGGCTATATGCCGCGCATTGACACAGTATATGGAAAAGACCCTGCGCGGATGCCGTTTGATTTTTCGGAAGTGCTTGCCGCCATTGCCCCCCGCGCAGTGTTTGTCTGCGCGCCGATAAAGGACGGCAACTTTGAGGTAATCGGGGTGGAAGACGCGGTCAATGCCGCGCTTCCCGTGTTCAGACTCTTTGGAAACGAAGGGAATCTCCGCGTTGAATATCCTGACGCGGAACATGATTTCCCCACAGAGACACGCATGGAAGCCTATGCCTTTCTGGATGCGGTGTTGAAACGTACAGAGTAAGGCATCGTTACACCGCAGGCAAGCCCTCTTTGTCGTAGCGCTCCACAATGCCAACTGAAAGACGCAACGCCTGCGCAAGACATTCCGTATCAAGCACATCAACATCATCGCGTCGGTTGTGATAGTAAAGGGCGGGCGCGTGGTCCATGGCGCATATCGCCGCCGTCGGGATGCCCGCCTGTGAAAATGCCGTGCCGTCGGATGAACCCAATGGAATCACCGCTTCGGGCAGATCGAGGCCGCAGGATTTTCCCGCCTCTTTGACCAGCGCGCATACACGGGGATCATGGGGAACCCGGCCGTTCAAATCACGCACATAAACGGCAAGATGCGCCAACTCCGTGATAGTGTCATAGGCGACGCAAACGGTTTCCACATCCTGCCAGTCCGCCTTGTGCGCTTTGATAAACGCGCGGGCGCCTTCCAGCCCGGCCTCTTCCGAGCCGGTTACCAGAAACACCACTTCCGTATTATCGAGAATGATATTTTCCCGCTTGAGCAGTCTGGCCAGCCCCACCACTGTCAGTGAACCGGAAAGGTTGTCGCCCGCGCCCGGCGCCGTAACACGGAAGTCGGTAAACAACAGTCCGACAACAAGGCCGGGCAGCGCGGCCAATTGGAATGCGCCGACGTAATTCCACGGGCTCGCCATGGGATTGCCGCCCAATAAAGCGACGGCAAGGGTGGACAGCAGGACATAAACCACCGAAAGAATAATCAGCGCGGGGAACAACGGAAAAATACGGGGAAACAATCGGTGAAACCGCCATTCATAAGCGGCGTCGGCATGGCCGCCCAAGATGATGCGCCGTTTGGTTTCGCCGGACGGCGCCAAGGCCGCCCACAGGTTATGGCTCGTGCTTTTGGGAAAGAAAGGCGTCAGCACATGCTTGTAAAAAACCAACTCGCAGACGAATACCGACAAGGCGAGCAGAACGGGAATGGGGGAGAGGCGCGGCGCAAGCCAGTATAACGGCAACGCGCATACTGTTAATGCGGCGGACACCATCGGCATGGCCATGAACGCCTTTTGCGCGACGGGAAAGGGGTCTATCGTAGGCGACAAACCGACAGCGGCCAGTTCGTCTCGAAGAAACTCCTGGCATTGCTTCTCGCCGTCGCTGCCCGGCGGGCGCGGCCCGAAACGTTCTATGATGGCGCCTATCGTATCCACACAATAAGCGGCGCATTCTTTCAAATTGTGATTCGCTATGTCTGGAATGGGCATGTTAAATCATCCACGGTTCGCGGAACGCGCGTGAGCGAAGCCGGTTCGCCTCTTCATCGTCCACAAAAGATTCTTTCACCGGGTCCCATTTCACGGCGCGTTTCAGACGCACAGCGATATTCGCGCAATGGCAGGCGCTGATGGAGCGATGCGCCGCCTCCGCCGTGGAACGCGGTTGCTGGCGGGATTTTACGCAGTTCAGGAACTCGCGCACATGATTGTCCGCAGGGTACCCTCCCGAAAACTGACGGTCCGAAAGCAAGGACGCCGGATGAGTTTCAATTTCGCCGGAATCGCCCGTCTCAACCCAACCTTCCTCCCCTTCAAAACGTACGGGGCATGAACCGAAGCGAAGCCCCGTTTTAATAACCAGCTTTACGCCGTCGGCGTACGTCGCTTCCACATCGCCCATATCGTTAATCAGTTCATAACTTACAGGGGATGTGTCATCCGCGCCAAGCGCCCACTGGCACATGTCCACCGTATGCGAGCCCCATTCCGTTATGGAACCGCCGGAAAAGTCGCCGTGCCGACGCCAGAATCCACCAAGATATTCTGAATTATACGGACGCCAACTCGCCGCGCCAAGCCAATTGTCCCATGCAAGCCGTTCGCGGTCAGGTTCCGGCTGCGGCTCGAGAACTTTATAATGCACCCCGGATTGGGGCCATGCCTTTTCAGCGTATACGGTTTTGATGCGACCGAGCAGGCCGGAGCGCGCCAAATCGGCTGCAAACACAAAATTGGACACATTGCGCCGTTGGGTGCCGCACTGAAATATGCGCGAAAAGCGTTTTACAGTATCGGCCACAGCGCGGCTTTCGGCTATGGTTACGCTCAAAGGTTTTTCGCAGAAGATGTCTTTGCCCGCCCGCGCCGCGTAAATGGACGCCAGCGAATGATTGTTATCGCCCGTGGCAATCATGACGGCGTCAATATCCGGACGCGCGAGCAGCTCGCGCATGTCTATGTAGGAAGCGCAATCCTCGTTCCCATAGCGTTCATTCACCATGCGCGCCGCCTGCCGGCGGCGGTCGCCCTGCGCGTCGCAGACGGCCACCATCTGCACATCAGGGTATTGAAGAAACGTGCTGAGAATGTAGCGGCCCCGTCCGCCGACTCCTATTGCGCCCATAACGATGCGTTCATTGGCCGGTGTTTGTCCCGCGGCCTTCGAGATGAGCAAGGGCGACGCCGCAAGCCCGCCTGCGGCGACGGCGCCGCGCTGCAAGAATAAACGACGGGTGATAAGTTTGTTGTTATTCATGGTCTATACTCCCGATAGTTGTGCCCGTGTTGTTATTCGCCTGACAACCGCTTCAGCATAATGTCCGAAATGCGAATTTTCATCGGCTCGCCCACATGCAGTTGAAACGCGAGTATGCCCTTCAACCGCGCCTTGGATGAGTTGTCCACGATTTCATGCATTTTGTGTCCGTTGATACTGGATACAAAACGGTTGCCTTTTGCGACAATATGGTATTCGTTCCAGTCATTGCCTTTGATATGGTCGGCAAGTTCTTTTTCATCCGCAAACTGGGTCGTCTCTTTTGCGTCGCCGTCGCCGAGAACCGCTTTCTGACCCCGACGCGCAAGAATGCCGCGCCCGCCTTCCTCGTAGCATATGCCCGTGATCCAATCTTCATTGGCTATATCCGCCTGATAGCCGCGCACACGGAACCCGTCGAAACGCTCGGAGCGTATTTGCATGCCCGAATTGGCCCATTCAGACTCCAACTTATAACGAAATGTCAGTTCAAAGTCATCTATTTCCCCGCCTTCCCAGATCAGGAAAGTGTTTACTTTAGCGGGATTTTCTTTGGTGGTTTCCCCGATGATATGGCCGTCTTCCACACGCCAGAGCGCCGGTTCGCCCGCCCAACCGTCGAGCGTCTTGCCGTCAAAAAGGGGTGTGAACCCGCCGCCGCCCGCCGGGTGGCGCGCGGCGGCCTTTTCTGCCGCCGCTTTCACTTGTGCCTCGGTCATGCCGGCGGCGTCGCCGATGCGTTGTATTGCCATGGTCGCTTCCGCCTGCACGCTGTCGTCCTCAAGCATTTTCGTCACCAGCGTTATGGCTTCGGGAGAGTTGACCTCGGCAAGTCCGGCCAGAAGCATTTTGCGCTCGTCGCCGGTTTGCGCCGATTCCGCCAATTGCTCGTATACCGAAAGTGTCGCCGCAGTGTCCAGTTCACCGAGCCGAAGCAGGCGAACGCAACCGCGAAGCGCCGCCATCCGGTGCGCTGTTTCCGATGCGCCTGCAAACACGTCAACCAACGCGTTTATAGCCTGAGTATCGGGCCAGTTTGACAGCGCGCGAATTGCGCCGTCGCGCACGGAGGGCTCGTTGGCGGCGAGGCGCGCCGTGACAAGTTCATAAGCGTCCGCGCCGCCCATGCGGCTGAGCACGCGCAACAAGGACACTTTTTCCGCCGGCGTGGAAGCGTTGTCCAGCGCCTTGGCCAGCGTATTCGATAGCGCGGGCGGCAATGTTTCAGATTGCAGCGTCAGCCGTTGGTTTTCATGCACTGTTTTTGAGCCCGCCGCGCCGTTAAGCGTATAGTCCACGCGCAATTTCTTAACGACATTCGGGGCGGCGTCGCCAAGATTGCTGTTGTTTGCTTCTATGGATAACGTGCCGCCTTTTACGCTTTGGGCGACCTTGTTCGTGACATCCCGTGACGGGCCGTCGGGAAGATCGCCATACAGCGCCTTGGTTATCTCGAGACGGCCTTCACGCTGGGCGATACGCTGACAAAGCGCCGCCAAGGCGCCTTCCGCTTCCGGCCTGCCGATGTCGCCCTCGAGATTGCCGAGCAGCGCGAGCATTTCAGGCAATCGGTCTGCGGGCATGATGTGCGTCAACGCCCGAAATGCCGCCGGACGCAGTGATTCATGCTTTACCTGTGCGATGATTGCGTCAACCGCGGCCTCCGCGTTGCGTTGCGCCAAAACGTCCATCAAATCGCCTCGAACGGCTTCCGGCGCCTGCGGCAAACGTTCAATCAGCGCCGCATCCACGTTGGCGCCCGGCAGCCGTCGCAATGTCTCCACGGCCGCCATTTTTTCCTGCCGGCTGCTTTCGCGTCCGATGATGCGGCACAGGGGGTCAATGGAGTGTTCGTTTCCATGCGCGGCAATGGCGCGCATTGCGGCTATCCGCACCTCTTCGCTTTCATTTGTGAGCGCGTTGTGCAGAAGCGGCGGCAGCGAGGCGTCCTCCCGTTCGGCGAGCGCATTTAATATCAACGCCTGACGGTCCCCTGCGAGCGACGGAAGCAATTCTCCAAGCCTTTGGGTCACATCCGCGCCGGAAAGCCTCGTCAATGCGGCTATGGCGGTCAACTGCAATAATTCGTCGTCCTGTTGTATTGCCCGTATAACATTATCCAGAGCCTTCTCTGGCTGTGCTTCAAGCGAAGCGCGAAACGCGCCCGCCCTTATATAATCAGGAATGTCGCCGGTTAGTTTGTCATAAATGGCTGTGCGCCCATCCTTGTCGAGATGCTGCGCGGCAAGAAGCAGGCTTTGCGCTCCCGCGAGACGCAAATCAGGGTCGCTGCTGTTCAATAAGGCCTCGAGCGTGGCGACGGCTTCCGGTGTGGCGATATGCCCCAGCGCATTCACGGCGGTCATCGCTGTTTCCGTATCCTGGTCGTTCGTCAAATCACACAGTGCGGCGACGGCTTCCGCGTCACGAAGCCGCGCCAGCGAATTAATCACGCCCAGGCGTTGCGCGCCCGTAGTGGTGTTAAGCGCGTCACGCAATGCCTGAGCCGCTTGTTCGCTGTGTATCGCCTCAAGCGTGTTCCGGGCGAGATGCCCCATGTGTGCGTCATTCAAAAGCGCCGCCACAGGCGCGACGGTTTCCCCGCCCCCTATTATTGCGAGGATGCGCAAGGCGCGGTATCGCTCGGGGAAGGGGGTTGATTCGGTTAGCGCTGCGATACATTCCGCTTCCAGCGTCCGGCGCGCGGCGGGATCGTTTCGCGCCGCCGCCGCCGCGCCGTCAATGTCCGGTTCAAGAAGTACGTTTTGCGCAAGGGCGGCGATTGAACACACCGCCAACAGAACAATAATCAGGGGGGATAAGAATCGTTTCATGTTGGTACCTCAAAGACTGAAAATCACGAATAGAAAAAGACTATCCGCACTACAACACTTTTGTACGGAACGCGCAGGACTTATGGGACAAATACGTTTTGCGTTCTCACGCTATATGTCTCATACGTCCCATGCTTCCTATAATCTCTCAAGTAGCAGTCAGCGCATTTGCCGCATCCGACTCAGGGCTGCCGCAAATGCCCAGGTCGTTTTTCTCAAACCGTTTCCCAGCTGCGTGCTGCCGCGCTTTTCAACACGGCGTCGCAAACCTTCTGCGTTTCCACCGCGTCGCGGAAGGTTGGGGAACAGGGTGCGTTCTTCTCCAGCGCGGCAAGGAAATCCGCCAGCTGATGCACAAAGGAATGCTCATAACCTATTTGCAGGCCGGGCACCCACCATCGTTCCATATACGGATGGTCGCCGCCGTGGTCGGTCACATGAATCGAGCGCCAGCCGCGCACGCGGCCTTCGTCGTCGTGATCAAAGTACTCGAGGCGGTGCAAATCATGCAAATCCCAGCGTATCGAGGCGTCTGCGCCGTTAATCTCGAAGGTGTACAGCGCTTTGTGGCCGCAGGCGTAACGTGTGGACTCGAACACCCCCAGCGACCCGTTCTTGAAGCGGCAAAGAAACGCGCAGGCGTCGTCTATGCCAACGGGTTCCTTTTTGCCTGTTTCGGCGTGGGTGCGCTCCTTTACAAACGTTTCGGTCATGGCGGTAACGTTGGCCACGCCGCCGTTGAGCCACAACGCCGTGTCAATACAGTGCGCAAGCAGGTCGCCGGTTACGCCTGAGCCCGCGGAAGCCGCCTCCAAACGCCATGTCGAGGCTCCGCCTTGGGGCACGTCTTCCGAGATGCACCAATCCTGCAGAAAATTCGAGCGGTAGTGATAAATGCGTCCCAACTTGCCGGAGTCCACAAGCGCCTTGGCAAGAGACACCGCCGGTACGCGCCGATAATTGTACCATACCGTGTTCGCCACGCCCGCCTTGTCCACAGCATCCGCCATCTCTTCCGCCTGTGTCGTGTCCATGGCAAGCGGCTTCTCGCAAAGAATCATTTTGCCTTTTGCCGCGGCGGCAAGCGCAATCTCGCGGTGTCGGTCGTTGGGCACGCAAATGTCCACCGCGTCAATGTCGTCGCGCGATAGCAGCGCGTTGTAATCCGTTTCGACGGACGCATAGCCCCATTGGTTGGCGAAGGCGGTTGCGTTTTCCTTGTTCCGGCCGCACACCGCCTGCAATACGGGCTTGTATTTCAACTCCGGGAAAAAGTCAGACACGCGTTTATAGGCGTTTGTGTGGGCGCGGCCCATAAAACCATAGCCTATCATGCCGATGCGTAATTCTGTCATGGTGGTGTTCCTTTCCTATTCCTGCCAGCCGTGTGCATTGCGCACGTCTATCATGGCGGCCAATATGTCGTTCCATGTTTGAGGATTCAACAAGGTTTCATTCGGGAACATGCAGCCGTCCCAGCAGAGATGGCGTATTTTTTTCGTAACGTCGCCGTTTTCGTCGCGCAGCCAGAATCCGGCGTATTTAGTAATGTCCAGTTTGCCGTTCGGATCGTTCGGCAGGCAATGCCGTCCCGTTTTATCGTGGCTGCCGGAGCCCTTCACCGTGGCGTCGTTTTGCGCGACATGAAAGTCAAGCGTCCACGGACGCAGCGCGTCCGTGAGTTTTTTGTATGCCGCATCGAATGCCGCCGTGTCGGTCCACTCGAAGCCTTCCGGCAGTATCGCGTCCTCCGGCGCGTTTGTTCCCAACAGATACAACAGCGTATGCGCCATGTCCGCCTGGAAACCGAACACGTCAGGGCGGTTCACCAGTTCCAGCAATTGCGTCATGCGTCTCCAACTGTGCATGCCGCCCCAGCATACCTCGCCCTCGGCAACCAGTTTTTCGCCGGCGTCGGCCGCAATGTCGCATGCCAGGCGGAATGTTTCCGCAATACGTTTCTGATTGCCCTCCGGGTCGGCCGCCCACGTGCCCGGATCAACCGCCGAGTCAATGCGAATGGCGCCGGAAGGGCGTATGCCCAGCGCGCGAAGCGCCCCGCCTATACGGCACGCCTTTTTGACCTGCTCAAGGA
>DSBB01000473.1 GCA_011046175.1 Candidatus Hydrogenedentota bacterium
CATATTTCCTTGACAACATCTCGTAAGCGCTGCCCTGCAATGCCGCAAGAGGCGCAAAGGAAAAGAAAAGAAACACAGGCGGCGCAACGCAAAAGGCCAACAGCAGCGCCGCATGCGCGCCCACGCCGGCGGCAAACAGCGGATTGTCAATAATCAATACCGCCGCCGTCTTGAACGAATCGGCAACGCCGCCGTTTTTATTCACCAGCGCCGGCAACACCAGCAGGGACGCCAACAACAACAAAATCTGCGCCCACAGCGCCGCCGCGCTCAAAGCATATCCGAAAACCGGCGCGACGCCGCCCAGTCTGGCGCCGTAAAACCATACGCTGATCAATAAACACAACGAGAAAAACGCCATTAGGACTCCGATGATTATGGCGCGACCCCAAAACTTTCTTATACCGGCAAAAAACGTTTTAAGGCTTCCGTCATGTTTCTCAATCAGTTCCTTTACCATCCACAACATGCCTGCCTGCGCCAACGGTATGACCGCGACGGGTATCAGCAATAGCAGGGGAACGCCGACATAGAACGTTTGAGCGGCATTACCGCTTTGCATCATTCTGAACGCCAGAAGCGCCGGCGCAGCCACCCAAAGGGCGCACAATAAATTGGCCGCCAGAAGTTTCCCCAAATGGTCATAAACGACCCAGAAAGTCATTTTAAGAGTTCGTATAAGCATAATGAGCGGTCTTCCGGGAATCAACACCCGTACAACAGGCGCCTACAGCGCCGGGATATGCCGCCGCTATTTATAATAAGACCCGGACATTACTGCGCCGCCGCAATGTATTCATCCACTGGCGATAACGCTCCTCGCCGCGCTGTTGGCGCAATAGCGGCTCAATATCACTGCGCGCCTCCTCCAGCGACAGCACCCCGCCGCTCTCTACTTCTTCTATCTTCAATAAATGCAACCCGTACTCGGTTTCAAGAACATCACTTACTTCTCCGACAGGCAGCGTCGCCACTGCGCTGTCCAGCGCTTCAACAAGATCGCCGGGACGCACCCAGCCGATCATGCCGCCCTCAGCCGCTTCAGGGCCGTCGGAATGGGTCTTTGCCATCTCGGCGAAATCCTCGCCCTGCGCCAGAGAACCGCGAATTCCCTCGAGTTTCTCCCGAGCGGCGTCCCGCTCTTCCGGCGCGGACGGCGCCTGAATGAAGATGCGGCGAACGCGGTAGCGGGCAGGATAGCGAAATTCGTCCAAGTTGTCTTGGTAAAATTGGGCGATGTCCGATTCTGATATGACCGCTTCCCGCTCAAACTGACGGCGCTTGCTCATGCTCACGCTGATGGCCATCATCTGCCGACGCAGCCGGTCGCGAAAATCGCTCATGGTGTGGCCGGATTCAGCCAGCGCCTGTTGAAACGCTTCAGTGGTGCCGTATTGCTTACGCATTTGCGTCATGCGCCGCTCAACCTCATCCTCGGGAACTTCCACGCCCAACGCCACCGCTTCACGATGGAGGATGTGGTATTCAATGGCCTGCTCCAATCCTTGCCGGAATAATTCCTCGGCGCGCTTTGCTTTTTCTTCTGGCGTGCCCGCATCAGCGTTCAGCGACTGCATCATGGGCATGATTTCCTGGACGACATCGCTGTGCAAAATGGCATCGCTTCCCACCGTCGCCACCACGCCGTCCACAAATCCCTTGGAAGCGTGAGACGCTGCTGCCGCAAGATACACCGTCAACAGGAATGTCCAAACCGCTTTTAAGCGCCCGTATTCTTTCATGCGTTCCTCATGTCGTTTGTGACCGCCCATACCGGCGTCATCCCGATCAGCCCTGCTCTTCTTCAGGCATGTCCATGTCTTCGGCTTCGTCTTCGCCGCCAATGGCAAGATGCTCTTCGAGATCGTCCACGGGAAGTTTCGGCCGCGAGTTCTGATAATGCGGGCTTCCGGTGCCGGCGGGTATCAGATGGCCGATAATGACATTCTCCTTCAACCCTTCCAGGTAATCAATCTTTCCGGTGATGGCGGCGTCGGTCAACACCCGTGTCGTCTGCTGGAATGAAGCGGCGGCGACAAAACTGTCGGTGCTCAAGGCCGCTTTTGTAATGCCCTGCAGCACCGGTTCCGCCTCCGCCGGGCGGCCGTCGCCCCGTTGCGTTTCTTCGTTAATTTCCGCGAAGCGTATCTTGTCCACTTCTTCATGAGCCAGGAAGGGCGTATCGCCGGGATCAACCTTAATGCGCACCTTGCGCAACATCTGCCGGATAATAATTTCAATGTGCTTGTCATTCGTGCGCACGCCCTGCATGCGATAGACCTGTTGCACTTCATCCAGCAAATAGCGGCGCAACGCGTCTTCGCCCTGCACTTCAAGAATATCCTGGGGAATGACAGGGCCGTCGGTAATCCGTTGACCGGCGTAAATGCGGTCGCCCGTGTGGAAGTTCAAATGTTTGCCCGGCGGGATGGTGTATTCCCGTTCTTTGCCCACCGGCGGCACCACTTTAAGCTTTCGGGTGCCTTTGGTGGTGCTTACAAGTTCCACAATACCGTCAATATGACTGATGATTGCCGGCTGTTTGGGCTGCCGCGCTTCAAACAGCTCGGCAACACGCGGCAAACCGCCCGTAATGTCTTTGGTTTTGGAGAATTGGCGCGGCGTCTTGGCAAGTAAATCGCCGGCAAGCACCTCGTCGCCATCGTCCACAAGCACATGCGTATCCGCCGACACGGTTGTGAACGCCAGCACGTCGCCGCTCTTGTCAAGGATGGTGATTTGCGGATGCAGGTCATGTTTATGCTCCGTGACCACGATTTCTTCAAGGCCGGTTTCCGCGTTCTTCTCCTTGCGAACGGTTACGCCTTGCACCATGCCCTCAAGACGGATGATGCCCGATTTTTCGGCAACGACGTTGACGTTATACGGGTCACGGTGGAACAACACTTGCCCTTTGGCTATTTTTTGGCCGTCCTCGCACCGCAGCTGACAACCCGGCGCCAAGGCGACACGTTGTATTTCTTTGCCTTCGGCGTTCAAAATGCCAATCTCGCCGCCGCGATTAACCGCGACAATCTGCTTCTCGCGATTCTTGGCGGTGCGCACATTTCTGAATTCGACAATACCGGCGTCGTTCGATTTGATGTCCGGATTTTCCACTTGGCGGCTCGCCGCGCCGCCGATATGGAAGGTGCGCATTGTAAGCTGTGTGCCGGGCTCGCCAATGGATTGCGCCGCAATAATGCCGACCGACTCGCCCAGTTCCACAAGCTTGCCCGTGGCAAGATTGCGACCGTAGCATTTTGCGCACACACCTTTTTTGGATTGGCAGGTAAGCACCGAGCGCACGGTTACGCCGGGAAGGCCCGCGTCCACGATTTTGCGCGCTATTTCCTCGGTAATTTCCCCGTCAGCCTCAACAACCGGCTCTTCTTCTCCGGGAATGTGCAAGTCGTCAAGAACATAACGGCCGACAATGCGTTCGTTGAGCGGAGCGATAACTTCCGCGCCCTCAATAAGCGGTTCCATCCAAATGCCCTTGATTGTTCCGCAGTCGTCCTCTTCAATCGTCACATCCTGCGCGACATCAACAAGACGCCGGGTCAGATAACCTGCGTCAGCGGTTTTCAAAGCCGTATCCGCAAGTCCTTTTCGGGCGCCGTGCGATGAAATGAAGTATTCGACGACCGTGAGACCTTCCCGGAAATTGGATGTAATGGGCGATTCAATAATGTCTCCGGATGGTTTTGCCAACAACCCGCGCATGCCCGCCAACTGGCGAATCTGTGATTTGCTGCCGCGCGCCTTGGACTCATACATCAGATAAATGCCCGTAAACCCCTGTTCGTTTTTCGCCATGCTTTTCACCATGGCTTCGGTTACCAAGTCGCTCGTCGTGGTCCACTGGTCAACAATAATATGGCGGCGCTCGCCTTCGGTGATAAGCCCGTTTCGGTACATATCATTGACCTTTTCCACCTTGGCCTCCGCGTCGGCAATCAGATTCTTCTTGGCCTCGGGAATAACCATGTCCTCCAGCGCGATACTGATCCCCGAGCAGGTGGCATACTTGAAACCAATCCGCTTGAGTTTGTCAAGCAGTTCCACCGTCTTATGATGTCCCCACCGATTGTAACAGGTGGCGATAACATCACCAAGCGTTGTCTGATCATGCTGCCGATTGACGTCTTTGATCGTAACTTCAGGGGAGAGTTCTTCGGAAAGTAACACGCGTCCGACGGTTGTGTCAATAATCTCGCCGTCGCAACGCAGTTTGATATGAGCATGCAAATCCACCGCCCCCGCGTTATGTGCCAGCGTCACTTCCTCGGGGCTTGCGTAAACACGTCCGGGCTTCAAAATTTCGCCGCGCTGGCCGCTCCACGAATCCTGCCATTCGCCTTTTGCGCCTTTCCGCATCTTGGTCATCCACGCGATGCCAAGAACAATGTCCTGGCTGGGGGTGACAATCGGCAACCCATTGGAGGGCGCGAAGATGTTTGACGACGCCATCATCAACAAATGCGCTTCAAGCTGCGCCGCAGGAAACAGCGGCACATGCACCGCCATTTGGTCGCCGTCAAAGTCGGCGTTAAAGGCGCGGCACACAAGCGGATGAAGACGTATGGCGTTCCCTTCGATCAAAACCGGTTGAAACGCCTGAATGCCCAGACGATGCAATGTGGGGGCGCGGTTGAGCATTACGGGGTGATCCCGAATCACATCTTCCAGAATATCCCACACTTCTTCCTTGCCCTGCGCGATAGTGCGTTTGGCCGCTTTAATCGTGGTCGCATGGCCTCTCTCTTTAAGCAGATGGATGATGAACGGCTCGAACAGCTCCAATGCCATGCGTTTGTGCAAGCCGCATTGATGCAGTTTCAATTCCGGGCCCACTACGATCACCGATCGTCCGGAATAGTCCACGCGTTTGCCCAGCAGGTTTTGGCGGAAGCGTCCCTGCTTGCCTTTGAGCATGTCGCTGAGCGACTTCAACGGCCTGTTGCCGCTGCTCCCGAGTACGGTGCGCCCGTGGCGGCCATTATCAAAAAGAGCGTCCACCGCCTCCTGAAGCATGCGTTTTTCGTTGCGCAGAATAACCTCGGGCGCGCGCAGCTCGAGCAGACGGCGCAACCGGTTGTTTCGATTGATGACGCGACGGTACAAGTCGTTCAAGTCGCTTGTGGCGTAACGGCCGCCGTCAAGAGGCACCAAAGGCCGCAAATCCGGCGGGATCACGGGAACGACATTCAACACCATCCATGTGGGCTTGTTCCCGGATTTGCGCAACGCCTCCACGATCTTCAAACGCTTGAGAGACTTGGTTCGCACCTGTTGAGAGGTGGCGCCGGCGAACTGGTCGTGCAACTCGGCGCTGAGCGCGTCCAAATCAATTTCCTCGAGCAATAACTTGACGGCTTCAGCGCCCATAAGCGCGGTAAACCGGTCGGCCCCGTACTTTGCCCGCTGTTCCTGATACTCGTCTTCGGTGAGGATGGCCTTCTTGGCCAGATCGGTGTCGCCGGGGTCCACCACAATGAAATTCTCGAAATAAATAATGCGCTCGAGAGCGCGAATGGACAGATCAAGCAATGCGCCAATAACACTCGGCGTATTT
The DNA here is from genome assembly GCA_011046175.1 of Candidatus Hydrogenedentota bacterium. Lineage (GTDB taxonomy): Bacteria > Hydrogenedentota > Hydrogenedentia > Hydrogenedentales > CAITNO01 > SLFT01. The sequence goes on from DSBB01000473.1 coordinate 5,579, forward strand.
TTGAAGAACCAAATATGGGTAACCGGCACGGCCAGCTTGATGCAGCCCATGCGCTCACGGCGCACCTTAGACTCCGTAATTTCAACGCCGCACCTGTCACAGGTTATGCCGCGGTGCTTTACCTTTTTGTATTTGCCGCAACCGCATTCCCAGTCCTTTACGGGGCCGAAAATGCGCTCGCAAAAAAGGCCGTCCTTTTCGGGCTTGAACGTGCGGTAATTGATCGTTTCAGGCTTCTTGACCTCGCCCTTGGACCATTTCAGTATTTCCTCCGGCGATGCAAGCCGGATTTGTATGGCGTCAAAGTGGTCGCCGGTTGTGGGTGTGTATTTGGCCAAGGTTTAATCCTCCGTTATATCTTCGTCGGCGTCTGTCGCCGATTCTGCTTTGAGCAACTTAATTACATCCAGACACAGGCTCTGCATCTCACGCACAAGAACATTGAACGATTCGGGGGTTCCCGGATCAATTTCCATATCTCCCTTGACAATGGCTTCATACGACTTCGTGCGCCCTTGTATATCGTCCGATTTGATGGTCAACAGTTCCTGAAGCGTGTAGGCGGCGCCATAGGCCTGCAAGGCCCACACTTCCATTTCGCCGAAGCGTTGGCCCCCATATTGCGCCTTGCCGCCAAGCGGCTGCTGCGTTACAAGAGAGTAAGGCCCGATGGCGCGCGCGTGAATTTTATCGTCAACCAAGTGGTTTAACTTCATCATATAAATCTGGCCGACGGTGGTTTCTTGATACAAATATTCACCGGTGCGGCCGTCGCGCAGCCGAACTTTTCCGTTTGGCGGCAGACCAGCCTTGCGCATCATTTCCTGAATTTTATGTTCCGACGCGCCGTTGAACACCGGAGATGACACGCGCAGTCCAAGGGTTTTCAGCGCCCAACCCAAGTGCGTCTCCAATATCTGACCAACATTCATGCGCGACGGCACGCCCAGCGGATTGAGCAAAATTTGAAGCGGCGTGCCGTCAGGAAGAAACGGCATGTCTTGGACGGGGACTATGCGCGCCACAACGCCCTTATTTCCGTGGCGTCCAGCCATTTTGTCGCCCACGGACATGCGCCGTTTGGTGGCGACGTACACCTTGACCGACTTGTTGACGCCGGGCGGCAAATCGTCGCCTTTCTTCAGGCGCTCAATCTGCGCGTCGCGAACGGCAACAAGTTTTGCCTCTTCCATCGCCGCAAGATTAACCATGCGCGACAGTTTCTGCTGCGTTTTCCTGTCTTCAACCTTCAGTCGCGCAAGAAGAGAATAATCCAACGAATTCAATTGCTTGGCGCGTACCTTCTTGCCCTTCTCGAAGACCAGTTCGTCGGATTTGAAGTCGTAGACGTCATCCACGATTTTCAAGCCGATGAGATCGTCGCGCACAAGCTCCTCAAAAATTTGACGTATCCCCTCAATCCGAAGGTTATACTGGCGTTCGATGGCGTCCACTTCTTTTTTGATCGCTTTTTTGGTCTGCGCGTCAAGTCCTTTGTCACGACGACTGCACACTTTCACGTCCACAACCACCCCGGCAGAACCTGGCTTGACGTAGAGCGATGCGTCGCGCACATCCTCGGCCTTGTCGCCGAAAATCGCGCGCAGCAATTTTTCTTCCGGCGCAAGCTCGGTTTCGCCTTTCGGCGTTACTTTGCCGACAAGAATATCGCCGGGAGACACTTTTGCGCCAATCTTCACAATGCCCGTCTCGTCAAGGTTGCGCAAGGCGTCCTCGCTGACGTTCGGAATGTCGCGGGTTATCTCTTCAGGTCCAAGCTTTGTGTCACGGGATTCCATCTCATGCACGTCAATATGTATGGAGGTAAACACGTCGTTGATGATCAGTTCTTCGCTCAGAACAATGGCGTCTTCAAAGTTGTACCCGTCCCACGGCATAAATCCCACAAGGATATTTCGCCCAAGCGCCAGTTCGCCATTGTCCACGGCGGGACCGTCCGCGATAATATCGCCGGCGTGAACTTTGTCGCCTTTACGTACGATGGGACGTTGGTTGATGCAGGTGTTCTGATTTGAGCGCGAATATTTTTTGAGGGTGTATACGTCTTCTTCCGCGCGGAACGGGTTGTCGCCTCGTTTTATCTTGGCCGTAACGCGAATGATTTCGCTGTCGGCATATTCAACAACGCCATCACGCAATGCGCGAACAACGGTGCCGGAATTTCGGGCTGTCACATGCTCGAGACCCGTTCCCACCAAGGGCGCTTCGGTGCGCAACAACGGCACGGCCTGACGC
>DSBB01000005.1 GCA_011046175.1 Candidatus Hydrogenedentota bacterium
CGCTTGGAACCTCCGTATTACCGCGGCTGCTGGCACGGAGTTAGCCGTTCCTTATTCCTGAGGTACCGTCAAGCCGGGGGCATTTCCTACCCCGGATATTCTTCCCTCAGAAAAGAGCTTTACAACCCAAGGGCCGTCTTCGCTCACGCGGCATGGCTGGATCAGGCTTTCGCCCATTGTCCAATATTCCCTACTGCTGCCACCCGTAGGTGTCTGGACCGTGTCTCAGTTCCAGTGTGGCCGATCAACCTCTCAGCTCGGCTACCCATCGCAGCCTTGGTGGGCTATTATCCCGCCAACTAGCTAATGGGGGGCGGACTCATCTCCCGGCGACGCCGTGAAGCGCCTTTCTTTGCTGCGTCGCAACGCAGCAACCGAATGCGGTATTAGCGGCCGTTTCCAGCCGTTATCCCCCACCGGGAGGCAGATCATCCACCTGTTACTCACCCGTTCGCCGCTTTATACACTCCCGAAGGAGCTTTAATCGCTCGACTTGCATGTATGAGGCCTGCCGCCAGCGTTCGTTCTGAGCCAGGATCAAACTCTCCGAATTAAAAAATTCGAACAACACCGGAGAAAACTCCGATATTGTTGTTGTCAAAGTTTGATTCCCTTCTTTAGATGTAATGTTGTTTTCTTGGAATTACAACACAAAGGAAATCTAACGTCGTTATGGGCCGAAAATAAGGCCGAAGCCTCGTTTCGGACACAAGCGACCATGTTCATGTTGTACATCGTATTCAAATTTCAAAAAGCGTCTGCCGCGCCGTTGGCGCAACACGGGCACTCGCCTGAAAACGACACACGCCCGAAAGATAATTATACCATAAGGCGAGAGCATCTGTCAAACTAAATTACCTCGGATTACCATCTTGGATTTATGGTTAACCCTGAAAATCTAATTATTCAGATTAAACTCTCTTCACCACCACGGAGGCGCAAACGGGTCGCGCTGTACCGTGTGTGGGGGAGGTGTAAGCCACCCGCCTTCGCGAGCGGCGGAATAGCAGTATACCAAACTCACAGCGACATGTCAAGTTTTGTTTTCAACCCTGCATGCGCCGCGGTCCGGCGAACCCTGCCGTCAACAAAAGCAGGCGAAGTATACACCATTATTTGTTGCGATGTCAACTCTGCCGTCAACTTTTTTTTTCAGCACTGATTTTGCAGTCGGCACATTCCTTGATGCGCATACAAGAAACGGCGCGCCCCGCAACGGAGTTGACACTCTTTTGCGCGACAAAGACGAACGCCATACAGCCCCTTGTTTGCAAATCCTTACTCTGTTTTGGCGGGTTCATTTTCACCCGTTGCCGGGACGGGTTCAGGCAATTCGACGTGCCCGTTGCGCCATGCATAAACAAGCAGTTCCGTGCCGCGCCCGTAGCTTTGAACTCCCTCCTTAACGCCCTGTGATTTCAGATACTGGTTATAGGCGCGCCAACTCCACTTTTGCAGCCAGTCAATTCGATAGCGTTGTGATGCTTCACGGGCGCGCTCCAAATCTTCTCGCGCCTGCTGCGGCAGCCGCTGCGTTGCCCGTTCCCTCGCTTCGTTGCTCTTCCGTTTGATGCCTCTGTAAATATTCAAAGCGACGGCATACCGCGCATACGGGTCCTTTGCGCGAAGCCCCGCCACATAACCCAGCAGGTTGGTTTCGCCTTCGTCGCACACGCCCGCTATATGCCCCAGTTCATGCGCGGCCACAGCAACAAATGAGGTGTCCGGCAACCCTCCGTCAACATGCGGTTCGAGTGTAAACGGCACACACATCCCTGAAGTGCCGTTCATCAGAAACAGTCCGGGCGGCGTTGCTTTTACCCGCTTGGGCATCCGTATCGGACGGCCCTCCCACTCTTCAACAGTCATGGCCATCGCCTCGGCAATCGCGTTGACTGCCCGTTCAACATTGCGGTCTGATTCCCGCTTCGGCTGGTCGCTATGGATAATTGCCAGCAGCCCCTCCTCAATCCGCTTGATTTCTTCCTCATTAACGCCTGCAACGTCAAAAGCAAGTCGTTCTTCCATTGGCATGCGTTGATAACCGGCCCCCCAGAACAGCACAAACCAAAGCCATAGCGCCGGCAGGAAGAAGAGCATCCATTTTATTCCCCAACCGGCGCCCCGCCAGTGGGACAAGCGCAACACCCTGCGTCTGTATATCCAGTTGCCAATCCACAGGGCGACATATAGACAGGGCGCCGCCAACAACAACACAAGCATAACAGAAAACGGCACAGCCCCTGTGACAGTCGCAACGGCGCCGACGATGTAACGATACACCCCTCTTGAATAAAAGTGTTCGACAGCGTCCGGCGCTATGGGCAGCGCATACCACGCAAAGCAAACGCCCCACAACACAATCATTGCGACAATCCCCGCGTAATGCCTTGTATTCAGGTCCTTCTTTTCATCCTTCCGTAATGCTTTGTTGCCTTCATCCATGATTCAGCTCCTTGACGCCCGCAAGCGACAATCAGTCATTTGCTTCAAACTCCTTCACCGCCGCGGACTGCAATAATATCGCAATGGCATGGCGTCCCTGTTTACTTGCGATGTCGAGAGGCGTCTCGCCAAGAGCGTTTGTTACGGTGACATCCGCGCCTGCTTCAAGCAACATGCGCACGAATTCTTCGCTGCCGCCGAGCACCGCCCGGTGAAGGGGCGTCCTGCCGGCATCGGTAACCGCGGCGACATCGGGCTGTGCGCCGTTTGCGAGCAACGCGCGCGCGACCTCCGCGTTATTTTTCTCCACCGCCCTGTACAACGGCGTTTTACCGTGCGACAATGCGTTCTTAAACTCGGGATAAGCGTCCATCAAACGTTCTGTAAATGCGACGTCATTGCGCCTTGAAGCGTTGTCGTATTCGTCAATGACAACGCCTCTCAGGAAAAACCTCGTGTTTTTTCTTCCCATAACGTTTGCCCGTTCCTGGGGCGTCATCTCCTCCGTAATTTCCTGATTGGCAATGATTCTATTGACAACATCCAACGGCGTCTCGCCGGCCTTGTTCCTCATGGTAAAATCGGCGCCGTGGGTCAGCAACAATTTTGCTATGCGCTGATACCCTCCCGCCACGGCCAAGTGGAACGCCGTATTGCCCTCATAATCGGTCGAGTTCACCGGAACGCCCCTTAAAATAAAGAACTGCGCTGGTCCCCAATGCCCATACTCCATAGCCTTGTGCAAGGGGTGCCGCCCCTTTTCATCAACCGCAAAAATATCCGCCCCCTTGTTCGTCAATTGCCGCACATTCATAATGTGCCCGCGTTCAGCGGCAAGATGCAGGGGCGTGGTTTTACGAAGATCAGAAACATTTACGTCAGCGCCGCTGTCAATGAGGAAATCCAGCGTTTCTTGTCCTCCGTAACGGGCAGCGACATGAAGCGGGGTCATACGCTCCTTATCGAACACCTCTACAGCCAACCCGGCTTCCGCAAGCCATCTGACGGCATCCGCGCCGTCGCCCCGCGCCGCCGGAAACATAAGCGTACGCCCTGCGTCATCAACAACGTCCAACAAGGCGCCGCGCTCGGCGAGAAGACGCGCGACCTCATAATGTTCGTTGTACAAGGCAAAATAAAGAGCTGTGCGTCCCGCCTTGTCAACCCTGTTTGCGTCCGCGCCCGCATCAAGCAGGCGTCTGACAAAATTTATCACGCCACTGGCTGAAGTCTGATGCAACGGGACGATTAGTTCTTCGTTGGCTTCATTTACCAAGGCGTCCGCGTCAACAAGAACAACGCCGATGCGGAAATAATTTTTTTCAGCGGCCAAATGCAGCGGGGTGTTTCCCTGACGGTCCTTGGGCGAAGTGGCCGCGCCGTTGCTCACCAAAAATCTTGCCATCGCAATATGATTGGCGGCGGCGGCTATGTGCAGCGGCGTCCAGCGGCGCATGTCCGTGTTATTAATGTCCGCGCCATAGGCAAGCAACAACTCCGCGATTTCAAGCCGATTCAGAGACGCCGCCAGATGGAGCGGCGTTAACGCGATATGGTTCTTGAGATCAACAATCGCGCCCCTGTCGAGAAGCAGCCTGGCCGCCTCCGGTTGATCGGCGTCCACGGCATGATGCAACGGCGTATCCCCCACTTTCGAGGAATGCCCTATATGCGCGCCCAAATCAAGCAGGAAATTCATCATGTCCAGGTTGCCGTCCCGTGTCGCATATATCAGCGGCGTATTGCCGTTAAAGCTCGCGTCGCGAATATTGATATCCAGTCCGTGCTCGAGGAACATCTTAAACGCCTCTTTATTGCCATATCGGACGGCAATGATATAAGCGGTTTCGCTCTCGACGGTGGCCGTATAGAAATTCGCCCCTTTCTCAAGCAGAAATTTCAGCAACCCGGGACGGTTCATAAGTGTTGCCGTGAACAGGGGCGTTCTTCCCAGATGGTCTTCCTCATTCAGTTTCTTGGGTTCGCTTTCAGCGTATTCCTGAAAGGCGCCGACATCGCCATAGCGCGCATTGGTCATAATTCCGGGATCATGCCCATAACGCCTGAACAGCGCCGTGAGCGCCCAGCACTCTGCATCGGCTGCAACATCATAGGCTGTCAGCTGCCGCTGTTTTGCGAAATTGACAAGAGGATTCATTCCCGCGACCAAAAGCGCTTCCGCCATTTTTTCATCACAGGCCGCCGCCGCAATATGCAATGCGCCATAGTCTTGTTTGTTGTGGAGGTTTTTGCTGATTCCCTTTTCAATCAACATGGTTGCCGTGTACAAATCTCGCGCCGCTACGGCAAGATGCAAGGCGGAGTTCCCCACCTTGTCCTGCGCGTTAATATCCCCTCCGTCCTCCAAAAGCGCGGTAATCACATGGGGCATGTTCTGTTCCGCCGCCAGCAGCAGCGCATTTTTCCCGTCACTGTCGTTGTCATCATCGCTCGCGCCTTTTTCAATCATTTCAAGGGCGGTGTACATCTCTCCCGCTTTTACCGCGTGATAAAGCGAGGGATAAGGAAAGTCTTTTTCCCAATCCGACTCCGGGGCGGCGGCAACTATCTTATCGGGCGGCGCGTCCGCCTGACCGCTTTCAACCGGTTCCGCCCATGCGGACACAACCCCCAGAAAGCAAAAAGAAAACACCATAAAGGGAAAGGAACGCATATCAGGATAAAATAACAACTGTTTCATATAATAGACTTCCTGTCAACACCCTATATCGGCGGTGATTTCAATTTGCATGTTCGCGCAACAATCCGGGGTGTAATAAAAACCCTTGGCCGAACAACCCAACGGTATGGTTCGCTGTGTTTACAAGCGGATTACGGCGTCCAGACATAGGTGGCAACGGCATTTCCCGGCAATTCCGTCTGAAACATCCTGCCCAGACATTGAACAACAAAAGAACGATCTTCCCTGCCCGCATTGGCGACGACCAACACGATCGCGCCGTCAGGATTTCTGAAGGCCACGGCGGCGAAGGAACGGTTTCCCAAATGGGCGGTTTCCAAACGCACCGCTCCACGTTTGATGAATTTCATGAACTGTCCATACATGTAGTAGTCATATCGGTACTCAACGGACAGGTCGTCTTTTAACTCGATGCATGTTGCGCTTGCGTGATGGGGGCCTCGGTTCGGTTTTCTGTGTTCGTCCAGCATGGTCACCCAGGCGTTATAAGAACGCGCCCAATTCCGCAAAATAGCGATCAACTTTACGGCGCCGTTGGTTCGGAAAACAGAACCCTCCGTGAAATAAACATGTTTGTCCGGAAACTCTTCTTTAATCTGCGATTGCGCCTCGACGCTTCCCTCATAAAGATGGAATCCAGTCCCGTCCACGTATTGCGCCGCCTGCGGATCGCCCAGAACCGCGCGCGGAAAATCGAGGTTGTTCCAGTTATGGTCCCAGCACCAAATCAATGTTTTAATGCCATGCTCCCGAAACAGCGGTCCGAGGTGGTCTCGTATGAAATCTCGCTGCATTTCACCGCTCCATAATGTTGTCGGGTAATCCATGTGGATCATGTTCGGTTCATTTTGTACCGTGATGGCGTGAATCGGGATTCCTTCCGCTTCATAGGCCTGAACATATTTCAGCAGGTAGCGCGCCCATACGCCGTAATACTGCGGCTTGAGTTTCCCTCCGCCGAGGGCGCCGTTGGTTTTCATCCATGCGGGCGGACTCCACGGCGACGCGAAAAACAACAGATCGGGATTGTATTCCAGTGATTTTTTTAGCACCGGGATAAGATAGGCGCGATCCTTCTCTATGGAAAATTTTTCCAACGCTTCGTCGGTTTCCCCTTCCGGCAGGTCGCAATACGTGTAATATTCCTCACCGATGAAATCACTTGAACCGATGCATATCCGCATCAGGTTCATGGCGATGCCGTCTTCGGGATGAACCACTTTCCGTATGACCTCGTTCCTCGCATCTTCAGGAAGTTTGAAAAGATTCTCGCAGGTGGCATGTTCCCAGGAAGACCCCAACCCGAGAATACTCTGGTAGTCAACCGCAGGCTCAACGACAACAACGGGCGCCTCAACCTTGCGCAGAGGCTCCATTTTCAAGGAGGGCTCGGGGCTCAATTGCTTGTTGCCATCCTGTGTGCTTAGCCATACCGCAACCCCGCTCTCAGCACAGGCGGTCTCCATGCCAAGATAGGTCGAAATGATGAACAACACTATGTAAACCAGCATCATACTCCATCCTTCCTTGTCGTTGCCTTCGAGTGCATCGCCAATTAAACAACATGTCCCGGGCCGCGTCCGACCTGGCTCTCCAATGCCCGAAGCCGTTCATTCATCATGCGGTCGGCAATGCGCGCCACCTGGCGTTCCAGCCACAGGGACGTCTGGCCGCCCGCGCAATAATTCGCCGGACCACAGGCGTCAACCCGTCCCGTGCGAAGCAGTTCATCCACCTGTGCGAAATGCTTTGGCGAGGCCGTCTCATAGACGGCATAGGCCAACCCACCATGCTTGCGTATGACAGAATAACTTGGGATGTCGCTGGGGCCGTCCGCCACATAAATCATGTTGCGTATCGGCACCCGCCGCTCTTCTTCCGGCAACATGTCATTGACAGAAATATCGGGACGCTTATTCACCCCTTTGTTAATTTCAAATATGGCCCGGGTTTTGGTTGTGTTGTCCAGCAATCCGGCAATCTGGGTGATCTCCCCCCGCTCGGGCGTTGCGTCCGGCGATACGCCTGGCGGCGCGGGGGTTTCAATAAATTCGCTTGCCCAAACGCCGCTGAGATAAGGCGCGACCGTCGAACCGCGTATCATCTCGGCAAGCCCCGTGCTCACCACGTAATGTTCCAGACGCAAATCGCTGTCCTGGTATTTTGCCTGCCCGAGTATGGTTTTAAGTCTTGAAAATATGTCGGGAATTCCGTCATAAAACGTAACGGAAGCGCCCACCTCCCGCAATATGGCGTTTGACAACCCTTTCATCACGCCTCGATTAACGTAGGTGAGCAAATGCCCGAGATAACATGTGTCACGCTGCACCGTAATGCCTGCGCGTTTATAATAGCCGGGCAGCGCGTTCACTTCCCGCCAAAACTGCTCCTCGTCAACCCCGTAGCGCTCGAAAAGCGGGGTCTGCATATACTGCGGGGACAGGGTCTTGTCAAAATCCCAGATAACCGCAATGACATTTTGTAGGAACAGGCTCTTGCTCATGTTAACTTACCCTAAGACGGGCTTTGCCCGCAACCCAGATTTGACTATTCTCTTTGTATGTTGTTCACGCTTCAGCGTGCGGCAGTAGTACACAAACTCTGAGTCATACACGCAACCCTGCAC
>DSBB01000558.1 GCA_011046175.1 Candidatus Hydrogenedentota bacterium
GTGATGTGGATGTGCTTGTCGAACTCGAACCGGATCACGGGCTCGATTTGTTTGATTGGGTTGATATGACTGAAGAACTTGCCGGTATTTTCGGCAGGGAGGTGGACTTGGTTTCCAAAACCGGTCTTAAGAATCCGATTCGGCGTCGCGTGATACTGGAGCAGGCCAGGGTTGTTTATGCAGATTGATGATTGCGATTTAAGCTTATTGCTTGATATGCTTGAACAAAGCCGCGGGATCGTTGCGGCGGTGGGCAATTTGTCTTTTGCCGCGTTTTGCGTGGACGACACCATACGATATGCCGTTGAACGACGCATAGAGATTATCGGTGAAGCGGCCAAGGGCATTTCGGATGACGTTCGGGATGCCCACCCGGATATCCCCTGGCGAAAAATCATTGCCATGCGGAACATTCTGGCGCATGAATATGGCGAAGTGGAAGAGGAAATTGTTTGGCGCGTCAGCCAAAGCCATATTCCCGAACTGATAGCAAGACTTGAACCGATTATCGCCCCATTATATCAGAGCGACTAATATCCGACCTCAACTCTGTTGCATACAAGCGGCATACGGCAAGCCGTTGAATCTATACGCCGTCTGCCGGCAAAAGATGGTCGGGACGTTTGCCCCTGTTAATCCACCGGCGTGAACAGGGCGAGGGCGCGGCAAATCAGCGCGGCAGCGCGCGATTTGTTGAGCACATAGAAATGGATGCCGGGCGCGCCCTGGGCGATGAGTTCCTCCGCCTGTTTGGCGGCATAGTATACACCCACCGCATACTGTCCCTCGTCATCATCGCCATGCACTTCGAGCCGCCGCACCAGTTTCGGGCTGAGATGCGTGCCGCACAGGGAGGTGATGCGCCGTATTTGTGTGAGGTTGGTAACAGGGAGTATGCCGGGCACAATGGGGACGTTAATGCCGATGTCTTCGCATCGTTCGCGGAACCTGAAGTAATCCGTATTTTCAAAAAACAACTGGGTAATGACGACATCCGCGCCCGCGTCCACTTTCCGCTTCAAATTATCAAGGTCGGCGGCGGACGACGGCGCTTCCGGATGGGTTTCGGGATAACCCGCCACAATAATCCCGAGTTCCGGAAATTCCCGACGGATCAATTCAACCAGTTCATTGGCGTAACGCAACCCGTCGGGAGCAGGCTCGAACACTTCCTGGTCCTGCGGCCTGTCGCCGCGCAACGCCACGATGCGGTCAACGCCAATCTCGATGGCGGCGCGGATATATTGCCGCAATTCGCCGCGACTGCTGCCAATGCAGCTGAGATGAGACGCCACGGGAATATGGGGATACCGTTCCCGAATTTCCCGCAACACCAGCAAGGTGCGGTTTCGGGTGCTTCCTCCTGCGCCATACGTACAGGTGAAATAGGCGGGCCGGCAATTGGCCAATTCTTCCAAATGCGTAAACAGATTGTTCATCCCCGCCTCGGTTTTTGGCGGGAACAACTCGAAGCTGATAACGGGCTTTCCAGATGCGTATAGGGCGCGCAATGGTCTCATAGAATTCTCCGTGTTGGGACAGATATACTGAAGAGAGGGTTGCTGTTCTCTAATTCTATCCGATATGGGGCATTTCCGCAAGTTTTTATCGGACACAAGCGCAAGGGACTGATTCAATTGGCATAATGGGCGGGCGACAAGGTATACTTTGGTCTGAATTCTTTACCCCCTTTTATTCTATGAGGATTAAACATGAAAAACGAACGGGTTTCCTTGAAATATAGTGATTCAGGCGTCAATATTGACGCGGCCAATGAAGCGTTATCTACCATCAAAGACCTTGTCAAACGCACATATACCGAACAGGTATTGTGTGATATAGGCACTTTCGGCGCCATGTTTCATCTTGATGTCAAGCAATACGCCGACCCCGTGTTGGTGTCGAGCGTGGACGGCGTGGGCACCAAACTGAAACTTGCGTTCATGACCGGAAAACATGATACCGTCGGCATTGATTTGGTTTCCCATTGCGTCAATGACATTCTGGTGCAGGGGGCGAGGCCGTTGTTTTTCCTGGACTATTTTGCGGTGGGAAAACTTGAGCCGACGGTGGTGGTAGAAGTGGTTCGCGGACTTGCGGCGGGCTGCCGTTATGCAGGCTGCGCGCTTATCGGAGGGGAAACCGCGGAAATGCCGGACATGTATCAGGCGGACGAATATGATCTTGCGGGTACCATTGTGGGTATCGTTGACCGCGAACGCATCATTGACGGTTCCACTATATGCGACGGCGACGTCATCGTCGGTCTTCCCAGTACGGGTCTGCACACCAACGGCTACAGCCTGGCGCGCAAAATATGCTTTGAAGTCGCCAAACTAAAGGTTACAGACGAAATGCCGGGCGTGGGGCGCACCGTCGCCGAGGCGCTCATGGAACCGCACATCAGTTACGCAAAACAGATGCAGCTGGTAATGCGCATGGTCGAGGTGCGCGGCATGGCGCATATTACCGGCGGCGGCATTACCGACAACCTGCCGCGCATATTGCCCGAAGGTCTTGCCGCGGAAATAGACCTGAACTCATGGGCCGTGCCACCCTTGTTCCGCTTCCTTCAGGAACAGGGAAACGTCGCGGACCGCGAAATGCTGCGCACTTTTAACATGGGACAGGGGTTCCTCTTCGTCATACCGGAAAACAAGGCGGATAAGATTCGGGAAACAATGGAACTAGCGGGACAGAAATACACTTTTATGGGCCGAATCATATCAGGCGACGGGAAAGTACATTACACAGGGAAGTTGCATTATGCCGATTAATCGAATCGAAGTTGCCATGAAGCCGACCTTGCCCGACCCCGCCGGTGAGGCGTTGCGCGTCCGGGTGCGCGAGGATTTGGGCATTACATTTGAGGTGGCGCGCGTGATTGACGTGTTTATTTTGAATGCGGCGCTGCGTGAGGAAGAACTGGAAAAGGCGCGTTGCGAACTTTTCACTGATCCAATCATCCAGACCTCGGCGATAAACCAATCCCTTGCCACAGACTATGATTGTGTGATTGAAGTCGGTTTTCTACCCGGGGTAACGGACAATGTGGGACGCAGTTCCTTGGAAGGTGTGCAAGACACGCTCGGGCGGCCCTTGGCAAAGGGCGAGGCGGTCTATAAAAGCACGCTCTACGCGCTGAAAGGCGTTGACAAAACCACCGCAGAAACCATTGCCGCAAAACTGTTGGCGAACGAACTCATAGAACAATATGTGGTGAAGACGGCAGATGAAATGAAGACGCTGGACGGCAAGCCGTTGCTCGCTTTGCCGATAGTTACGCAGCAAAGCGACGCGGAAGTGCATGAAGTGTCCCTTGAGTTGTCGGATGATGCGCTGGCCGCGTTGAGCCGCGAGAAAATGCTTGCCCTTGATCTCGATGAAATGCGCAGTATTCGCAACCATTACAATCATCCCGACACCCGCGCGCGCCGCGGCAGGTTGGGGTTGCCCGCCGCGCCAACCGACATAGAACTGGAAATTCTGGCGCAAACATGGTCGGAACACTGCAAGCACAAAATCTTCAACGCAACCATCACTTACATTGACGAGCATGGCGATAAACACACCATTGACGGCCTGTTCAAGACTTATATCAAGGGCGTAACAGATGCAGTATCCAAACGTGTCCCCTGGCTGGTCAATGTGTTCGAGGACAATGCCGGCATTATTCAATTTGACGACGACCATGTGTTCGCATTGAAAGCGGAAACGCACAACAGCCCGTCAGCGCTCGATCCCTACGGCGGCGCCATGACCGGGATTGTCGGCGTAAACCGCGACGTGCTCGGCGCGGGGCTGGGTTTCCAGTGTATCTTCAACACGGATGTGTTCTGTTTCGCGTCTCCCTTTTACAAAGGGGAAATACCGCCGCGTCTTTTGCATCCCAAGCGCGTGCTGCGCGGCGTCCACAGCGGCGTGCGCGACGGCGGCAATCAGAGCGGAATCCCGGATGTGAACGGCGCGATTGTTTTCCACGAGCGGTTCCTGGGAAAACCGCTGGTGTTCTGCGGCACGGGCGGCCTCAGTCCGGCAGTGGTGGGCGGACGACCTGCCCATAAAAAGGCGGCAAAACCCGGCGACCATATTGTCATGACCGGCGGACGCATAGGCAAGGACGGCATCCACGGCGCGACTTTTTCATCCGAGGCGCTGCACGAAGGCTCCCCCGCAACCGCGGTGCAGATTGGCGACCCAATCACCCAGAAAAAGATGGCGGACTTCCTACTCGAGGCGCGCGACCAGGGGCTGTTCAACTGTATCACCGACTGTGGCGCGGGCGGCTTGTCGTCGAGCGTGGGCGAAATGGCGCATAAACCGGGCGGCGCGTCCATTTACCTGGACAAAGCGCCGCTAAAATATGCGGGCCTTGCGCCGTGGGAAATCTTCCTGTCTGAAGCGCAGGAGCGCATGACCCTTGCCGTGCCGCCGGAACATTTGGATGCCTTCCTCGATCTGGCGCGCCGTCGCGAAGTGGAAGCGACAGTGCTGGGCGAATATAACAATTCCGGCTTCCTTGATTGTTATTACAACGGAAAATTGATAGGCTCCCTTAACATGGAATTTCTCCACGAGGGCTTGCCGAAGATGCGTCTTGAGGCGCAGCTTAATCCGCCGGAGCCTGCCGCCGAACTGTTGTTGCCAAGCGACGAATCAGACCTCACCAGCGACCTGTTGCAGGTGCTGGGCGCTCTTAACGTGTGCAGCAAGGAAAGCTTTGTGCGCATGTATGACCACGAAGTGCTGGGGTTGAGCGTATTGAAGCAGTTCCAGGGCGCGCGGCGCGACGGCCCCGGAAACTCGGGCGTAATCGCTCCTGTTCCCGGAAGCAAGCGCGGTATTGCCGTGTCCTGCGGCATCTGCCCCAAGTACTCGGATTTGGACGCCTACCGGATGGCCGCCTGCGCGGTGGATGAGGCGGTGCGCAACCTTGTGGCGGTGGGCGGAAAACTCGGCACGATTGCCGGATTGGATAATTTCTGCTGGCCTGACCCGGTGCAGAGCGCCTCCACGCCGGACGGACGCCACAAACTGGCGCAACTGGTGCGCGCCTGCGAGGCACTTTATGATGTGTGCCTGGCTTACGATATTCCGCTCATCAGCGGAAAAGACAGCATGAAGAACGATTACCGTATCGGCGACACAAAAATAAGCATTCCCCCGACCATTCTGTTCACGGCGGCGGCCATTATTGAAGATGTTGGGAAAGTCGTATCCATGGACGCAAAAGCGCCGGGGCATAGTGTGTATGTTCTGGGAGAAACACGTGACGAGATGGGCGGCAGCGAATACCTCGCGCTGCGGGGACAATTGGGCGTGAACGCACCGGAAGTGCGCCCCTTTTCCGCGCGGGCGCTATATGAACGACTTGGCAAGGCCATTAAAGACGGGCTCGTGGCGTCATGCCATGACTGCTCCGACGGCGGGTTGGGCGTGGCGCTCGCGGAAACGGCATTTGCCGGCGACATGGGCATGACGGTAACGCTCTCGCCGCTGGGCGTGGATAACGGTGTGATTGCGTTGTTCAGTGAGTCCCAAAGCCGCTTCGTGGTCACCGTTTCACCGGACAACGCGGCGGCTTTCGAGGCGACGTTGGATGGGCATCCCTGTTATCGCGTTGGGGAAACATCGCAGGAGCCTGTGCTGCGTATTGTGTGCGCTGACGGACGCAAAGTTGAAAGCGATCTGGACGCCTTGCGGGCGGCGTGGAAACAACCGCTGAACTGGTAACGCAACAGCTGGAAAAGGATTCATCGGTTATGACTGTAAATGCGCTTGTATTGACCGGATTCGGCATCAATTGCGACAACGAAACGGAACGCGCCCTTGCGCGCGCGGGGGCGGATGCCGTCCGCATTCACCTGAACGATCTGCTGGAACATCTTGAACTGATGGACAAGGCGCACATCCTCGCCATTCCGGGCGGCTTCTCTTTCGGTGACCACGTTGCATCGGGCAAGATCATTGCAAACCGACTGCGCCATAAACTGGGCGAACCCCTGCAACGCTTTATCGGGAACGGCAAACTGGTCATCGGCATATGCAACGGTTTTCAGGTAATGGTCAAACTGGGGTTGCTGCCGTTGTTCGACGGCGCTTTCAAACAAGAAACGACATTGGCATGGAACGACTCCTGCCGTTTTGAAAATCGCTGGGTATATTTGCGGGCGCCGCAGGGAAACCGGTGCGTATGGCTGAAAGATATTGAACTGCTGGAACTGCCCGTGCGGCACGGCGAAGGCAAATTCATTCCCGGCAACGATGAGGTGTTGCGGCGGTTGCAGGATAACGGCCAGATTGCCTTTCAGTACGCACGCGAAGACGGGGCGCCCGCGAACGGCGAGTTTCCGTTTAACCCCAACGGCGCCACGGCGGACATTGCGGGCATCTGTGATCCGTCGGGGCGAATCTTTGGACTTATGCCTCATCCGGAAGGCTTTCAGGAGCGGGAAAATCATCCGAATTGGACGCGCTTGCCGCTGCCCGACGAAGGCGCGGGACTGAAAGTGTTTCGCAACGCCGTGGAGTTCGCGCGCAACGAATTATAAGGAGAGTGCTGTGGTGGAGAACGCCCGCCGGAGCATCGCCATGCGCGAGACTCCGGAAAACGAGCGCCCGCGGGAACGACTGGACAGGGTCGGCCCGGAAGCGTTGCGTGACGCCGAATTGCTCGCCATTCTGTTCCGCACCGGCACACGCGCGGAAAACGCCGTGCAACTCGCGGAAAATGTATTGGCGTATTTCAGCGGCTTACGGCGGCTTGCCCAGGCGTCTCTGAACGAGCTGCAGCAGGTTAAGGGCGTGGGCAGGGTTAAGGCCATCGAAATCAAGGCGGCCTTGGAATTGGGCAAACGGCTGGCGCAGTACCAACATAAGCCCATTACGCGCATCAGCAAAGTTGAAGACGCCGTGGGACTCGCCGCATCCCACATACGTCTGTATGAGACTGAGTCCTTTCTATGCATTCATCTGAACACGAAAAATGACGTGTTGCGGGTCGAGGAAATCAGCCGGGGCGGCATGGACTGGGTAAGCATTCAGCCGCGTGACGTGTTTCGCCAAGCGTTGCGTGAGGGCGCTCATGGCATTATTCTCGCCCACAACCACCCCAGCGGGGACCCAGAACCCAGCGGCGCTGATGTCAACATAACCAGAAAACTGCGCGACGCAGCCGAAATGCTCGGGCTGCGTTTGCTTGACCATATCATCATCGGCGATGGCAGGCATGTAAGCCTCAAAGAGCGCGGAATGCTATAATATAGAGGTGCAATTTTGTTGTAAGATGAGTGGGACGAGTAGGACTGTTATTAAAAATGGGTGCTGCAGTATCTGTCCTACTTATCCTAGGCGTCCTACTCATCCTACAAAATCAAAAACGAACAAGGACTCTCATGGAAACACCGTTTAGCGGCTGGCGTGAAGGCAGACGTCATTATCTTCCCTGGTTTGCAATTGCGGCTCTCGCCACCATGGCGCTCTTGCCTTTTGGTCATGGCTGGGTCGGCGTTCCATTATTCCTAGTCGCCTGCGGCGTGTTGCTGTTTTTCCGCGATTTCCAACGAAATGTGCCGACATGCCCGGGACAGGCGCTTGCGCCCGCCGACGGCAAGGTGGTCGCCATTGAACAACTTGACGAGACGCCCCACTATGCGGGCAAATGCCTGCGGATTTCCATTTTCATGTCCGTGCTTAACGCGCATATAAAC
>DSBB01000238.1 GCA_011046175.1 Candidatus Hydrogenedentota bacterium
AACTTTGGCGGGCTGGTGTTTCCCATCGGCGATGGAGAGGCGGCCCCTTTTTCCGCCTCGCTGGACGTGGTCGGCAGCGTCAGCGCGAAAACGGGCTTATCCTGTAATGCGCTGATGTTGACGCGCCATCCGGAACGCCATGTTAATGCCTGCGCCGCCGCAGGATGCGCCGCAATGACGATATCACTGGAAGACGCGGCGCATCCGCATCGTATCTTGACGCGCATAAAAGAAAGCGGCATGAGCGCGGGTATCGCTCTCAATCCCGCGACTTCTCTTGTCGCGTTGGAGTATTTGCTTGACAAGGCGGATATTGTTTGCCTGCTGGGGGTGGAACCTTGGAGCGCCGACGACGCGAAAGCCGCGCCCGCGCTGATTGAACGGGTCAAAATGTTGTCGGAAAATATCCGGTACCGTGAGCTGCGCACGGATATCATGCTGTACGGCGGCTTGAGCATACATATCACGGGCAAGGCAATTGCGGCGGGCGCGTCTCGGGTCGTTCTTGACCGGCAGTTGATGGAAGAAACGGGCCAAAAATCGTTTGTTGATGCGGCAAATATGTGTTTCACACTGCTGCACGAGGCGTTGGAAAAAACCTGAAAGAGTGTCGGATGATGGAGGACAAAGAAAACTGCAACAATCGCATGCCGCCCGCCGGCGCGCGAGTCTTGGTCGCCATGAGCGGCGGTGTTGACAGCGTGGCCGTGGCGGCGATGCTGACGCGCGCAGGATATGATTGCATGGGCGCAACATTGCGTATGACGATGGAGCCTGCGGGCAAGCCGGTGTTCGAGCCGTGTTGCGGGCTGCAGGCTGCCGAAGACGCCCGAAAAGTGTGTGAAGCGCTGGAAATCGAGCACAAAACCGTTCGCATTGTGGAAGCGTTTGATCGCCATATCATTGAGCCGTTCACAAGACAATATGCGGCGGGACGCACCCCGAACCCATGTATCAGATGCAACCGCATAATTAAGTTTGGACTGCTTTTTCGGTACGCGAAACTGTGGGGATATGATTACATCGCCATGGGTCATTATGCGCGGCTGACAAAGCGTAACGGACGCATGGCGTTGCGACGCGCGACATACGGGGCAAAAGACCAGAGTTACGTGCTGGCTCCCTTAACACAAGCGCAGCTGCGGCGCTCGTGCTTTCCTCTGGGCGAAATGACGAAGGATGAGGCGCGGCGTGTTGCCGCGTCAGTCAACCGCCGCGTCGGCGCAAAATCGGAAAGCCAGGAAATCTGTTTTGTTGCAGACAGGAATTATGCGCGTATTGTGGAAGAACGAAGGGAAATCGCCGGACCCGGCAAAATTATTGACATGGAAGGCAATGTGCTGGGATGCCACGGCGGCATTCACCGTTATACTGTCGGGCAGCGCCGCGGTTTGGGAATCAGCGCGGAACAGCCGCTGTATGTGGCGCGCATTGACCCTGTCGAAAATACCGTCATTGTGGGACGGGACAAACAATCATTGCGCGATTCTTTTGAAACCGGCATCCTGTTTTGGGGAGCGTTGCCCCCCCAAAATAACGCCTTTCGCGCTTTGGCGCAGCTGCGATATAAACATAAACCCGTTTCGGCGATAATCACTCCCGGCGCAAGAGGCGCCAGAGCGCAGCTTGAAATACCGCAAAGAGGTGTTACGCCCGGCCAATGGGCCGTGTTTTATGATGGGAACGGGTATGTCCTTGCTTCCGGTGAAATTCGATGCTGAGTCCGCCGGTTGCGTATATGGTATAATTATTGTGGGTATCTTTCAGGCGGCGGCGTTCTTTTGTCAAAAAGTGATTGTTGATAAAGAGGAGCGTATCAGATTATGTCGGGCGCGAAGACGATAGGATGCATCAATCATCCGGGAATTGAAGCCGTAGGCCGGTGCAGGCAGTGCAGCAAGCCTGTTTGCAGCAACTGTGCCGTTCGAGGTCCCGCAGGCATGTACTGTTCGGATATTTGTCGGGAAAAGCACGAGCAGTTTGTTCAACGCGCTAAAGATATGGACTTGCATCGCGCCACACGCAGGGGAGTTTTTTTTCACATCAGAAATCTTATTGGAAGCCTGATTATGCTGGCGGCGATATTGTTCGCCCTGGGTTTCACCGCTTCCATTGTGTATATCCCGGTTCTGACCGAGATTACGGAAAGAGTCCGTTTCTTTTTGGGTATCTAATCAGGAGGAATAATCTATGGATTTAAGTGGTTTGAAGTGGCCGCTCATTATTGTGGTAATTGTGGGTATTGCGTTTCTTGCCTCGAGTCCGGGCGTGAATTATATGGTCAATAATTTCACCAAAGCGGCGCCGGGGCAGGACCCCGAGCGGGACAGGATAGATGAAGCCGGCCTGACGCGTGTGGGCGGCTATCTGATGTATTTATGGCATTACGAAAGGGCGATGGCGGTGATGCAGATGGCCATAGACAGATACGGTCCCGAAGGGGCGAACTACTGGTACAATAAATACCGTATTGCCCGGTGCCTTGATCGGCTGCACCGTTACAAGGCCAGCTATGATGTTTTGCAGGAACTCATCAATGTCGAGGCGAGCCAATACGACAACCGTGTCCCCGGCAATGACAATCTGCGCGCCCGCGCCGCGAAGCTTAAAGAAGTCCATGAACTTCCGTGACAGCACACCGTTCTGAAATTGTCGCGGGGAGGCTGCCGGTTCTGGCCTGTTTGAAGGCGCGGCGGCGGCACGCAGAATGCGTGTACGTTTACACGGGCGCAAGAGATGTTGATGGGGTGCTTGCGTACGCGGGAGAGACGCCTGTCCAACGGGTCGAACAAAAACAGATGGACGCCCTGTCGGGCGGGGTGAAGCATCAGGGCGTTGTGTTGCGGGCGGCGCCCCTGCCGGTTTTCTCTATCGAGGACTGGTTCTCCCGGCATAAAGAAGCGCAGGCGGCCTTGGTTGTCCTTGACGGCGTTGAAGACCCCCGGAATTTCGGCGCAATTGTGCGCAGCGCAGCAGCATGCGGCGCAGCCGGCGTGTTGTTTGCCAAAGACCGGGCGTCCCCCGTCAGCGTCGCAGCGACAAAAGCGGCGGCGGGCGGTATGGAATATATTGACCTCATACAGGCGACCAATCTGGCGCGGGCGTTGGAAAAACTTAAAAAACAGGGGTTCTGGATTGCCGCGTTGGATGCGAGCGCGGCAAAGACGATTTGGGAGGCGGACTTCACGGGGAGGATTGCATTCGTTATTGGCAATGAGGGAACCGGCATTCGCCGCCTTGTAAAGGAACACAGCGATTATACGGTTTCCATTCCCCTTGCCGGGCCCATTTCCAGTCTGAATGCGTCTGTAAGCGCTGGTGTTGTACTCGCAGAATGGGTTCGCCAGACGCGTCCGCGGTAAAAATGGCGGCCAAACAGTTGTGATATATTCTCGTGCCGTGTTACCATGTTTCAGGGCTGCGACAACCGGCAGCTTGATAGTAACTTCTTGTTGCCTTATATGAAAGGAAGCTTTCTGTTATGTCCGCCACGGCAACACTACCGCAAGCGGCGTCTCTTGAGGAGACGCGACGCTTCATGCATGAAATTCTCAAAGGCATTGTTCCCGATGTCGAGATCGAAACAAAAGTTGAACTGGCCTATGCCATCAATAAACGCAAGCGCGAAATGAATGCGGTGATACTCGGGCACAATTACATGGAGCCCGCGCTTTATCACAGTGTGACGGATTATGTGGGCGACTCCCTGCAACTCTCCTCAATTGCCGCGAAAACGGACGCTGATATCATTGTGTTCTGCGGCGTCTGGTTCATGGGGGAGACCGCAAAGGTGCTCAATCCGGCAAAGACAGTGCTGGTGCCTTCGATGCAGGCGGGTTGTTCGCTGGCAGAAGGTATTAGCGGCGAAGACATTCGGCAGCTTAAAATGCGTTTCCCCGGAGCGGTGGTGGTTACCTACGTCAATACGTACGCCGCCGCCAAGGCCGAGTCCGATTATTGCTGCACTTCCGGCAATGCGGATAAAGTGCTGGGAAAACTGATTGAACAGGGCTGCAAACGCATTCTCTTTTTGCCCGACGCCTACCTGGCCGCAAACACCGCCGTGCAGATGGGCATTCCTTTCCTCGATTCGGAAAGCGATGACCCCGCTTTTGCCGCTGTTCCCGACGACCAACCCCTTGTAATAGGCTGGCATGCCAAGTGTGAAGTGCATGAATTGTTTACGCCCGAGGATGTGGATAATATCCGCAGGCAATACCCGGACGCGGTTATCCTCGCTCATCCTGAATGCCCCCCGGAAGTTATTGCAAAGGTGGATGTTTCAGGCAGCACCAAGACAATGGTGGATTATGTGCGTGACGTGGATGCGCCCCAATACGCCCTGCTCACGGAATGCGCCATGGGCGACAACCTCGCGGCTGAATTCCCGCACCGTAGAATGGTGCGCGCCTGTACGCTGCGTTGCAAACACATGAATTACATTACCTTGGAAGAGACGCTGGCGGGATTGGAAAAACTGCAATATAAGGTGGAACTTGAACCGGAATTGATCGAGCGCGCCCGCAAACCCATTGAGCGAATGATCGCCATACGCTGACATTAAAAATGTCCCCGTATACTGTCCTTTCTGTCCATAACTCTCAAAAGAGCAGCGAAAAAGGAAGCATCTCATGAATATAACTTCTCTGTTGTTCATAAGTCATGTTTGCATTATTGCGGCGCAACCCGTTCTCATCCCCGAAGACGCATGGCATATCCAATCCGGCGCAAGGATTGAACAAACGGGCGAAACGTTGTCAATGCCCGGTGCGGCTATAAACGGTTGGTACGCCGTTACCGTGCCGAAGACCGTATTGGCGGGGTTGGTTGACAACGGCGTGTATCCGGACCCTTATTATGGATTAAACCTGAAAAGCGTTCCCGGTTATCAGGACGGCTTGTGGCTGGTGCAAAAGGAGGACAGCCCTTTCCGCGACCCGTGGTGGTATCGGGTCGAGTTCGACTTGCCGGCAAATACAGACAAGCGGATTTACACGCTCCATTTTGACGGACTCAATTATGAGGCGAACATTTGGCTCAACGGAAATAAGATTGCCGATCGCCGGGAAGTTATCGGCATGTTTCGACGTTTTGAATTTCCCGTGACGGAGTTCCTGAATTTTGGCGGCAAAAACGCGCTGGCGGTGGAAATTATTCCGCCCGGCCTGTTGCCGAAACTGGAATACAAAACCAAGCAGGTGGAAGCCACCACAGGGTGGGACGACCACAATCCCCAACCGCCGGACATGAACATGGGCCTGTGGCGGCCGGTATACCTTCGCGAGCAGGGGGCCGTCAGTATTCGACACCCCTATGTGGAGAGCGAACTGGATGTGCCGGGACTTGAGCGGGCGCGGCTTACCGTTTCCGCGTGGTTGCGCAACAACACCACTGAAAAGGTCGCATGTACCTTTTCCGGCGTGATTGAAGACCGTGTTTTCGCGCAGCCCGTAACGCTCGACCCCGGCGAGATGCGGGAAGTGTTTTTCAGACCAGAGAGGTTTGACATGTTAATCGTCAATAACCCCCGCGTTTGGTGGCCGCATCCTGTCGGTCCGCAGGAGATGTACGCTCTGAAAACTGAGGTCGAGGTGGATGGAATGGTTTCAGACACCGCCGGCGCCGATTTCGGCATTCGCGAAATTACCACTTACATCAGTAAAGACGACTGGCGGGGCTACCAGGTGAACGGACGCAACATCCTCGTTCGCGGCGGCGCATGGATGACTATTGACATGCTGCTCAATCTTGACGAGGACTTGTATGATGCGCTGGTGCGTCACGCCCGCGAGGCGAACCTGAACATGCTGCGGTCGGAGGGATTTTCCGTTCGCGAACTCGCCCCGTTTTACAACGCCTGCGACCGATACGGCGTCATGGTTACCCAGCAGATTTTCGGGCGCAATATTCCCGACGAACCGTTGGCCATTGCCTGTATCGAGGACATGATGTTGCGCATCCGCAATCATCCCAGCTTGGCGCATTTCCTCGGACATGACGAGACGTTTCCAACGGAAACCCTTGACGCCGCCTATCGGGAATTGATTGAAAAACATCGCGTCAAACGCAGCTATCAACCCCACTCGGGCACGTTTAACATTGCGACCCGCGCAAAGACCGGCGGCACACGCACCGGTACGAGGGAATTGTGGACATATGCGGGGCCGGCTCACTACCATTTCGTCGAAAAACGCAAGTACGACACGGCATGGGGATTTGCCCAATCCGGAGGGATCGGCGGCATACTCGCCGCGCGGGACAGTATCCGTGAAATGATGCCCGAAAGCGCGCTCTGGCCGGTTAAAAATAATGAAACATGGTCGTTTCACACCGTCTTGCAGGGAACTGAGTACTTCGACGCCGTCTTCAAAATGATGGAACGGAAATACGGCGCGCCCACCGATTTTGACGATTTCTGTGACAAACTCTATGCCATGAACTATAACAGCGCGCGCGGCATGTACGAAGCCTATGCGAGGCACAAATACGAGGCGCTGGGTATTACCACATGGAAATACAACGCAGCATGGCCCGCCGCCCTTACATGGCAGTATGTTGATTGGTATAAACGCGCATCCGCCGCCTATTACGGGGCGAAAAAAGCCTGTACGCCCCTGCACGCCCTCTATGGATACAACGATAACAGCATCCACGTAACAAACAGCTATTATCACCCCCGGAACGATATGAAACTGACGTACGCCGTGTACGATATTCATGCGTCGAAAGTCTCTGAAAAAACGGTTGCCGTTTCTGTTGAAGCGGACGCGAGCGTCCAGGTCGCCACCATCCAGCCGCCCGAAGACATAAGCGACACTTGGTTCCTTAAACTGGAATTGCGCGACAACGCGAATGAGGTGTTGTCGAATAACGTCTACTGGCTGTCGCACACGCCGGATGTCCCCGGGCGTTCCGGAAACGTTGACGGCGTATTCACCGTGGAGCCGCAGTCGGTTGCGGATTTTACCGCATTGCAATCGCTGCCCGAGGTCGCCCTTGACATTTCCATAAGTGACGGCGTCGGTCCGGATGAAAAGACCTATGTTGTGGACATCGCCAATCCTTCACAGCATATCGCCTTTATGGTGGAAACGGCGCTCGTGAATCCGGAAACCGGCTTCGAAATTGCGCCCACTTACTGGAGCGACAACTTCCTCATCCTCTTCCCCGGCGAATCACGCGCCCTCACGGCAATCACGCCCGCAACCACAACCAAGCCGCAATTACGTGTACAAGGTTTCAACATTGAAAGCAGATAAAAACGCAAAAAAAAAGGTTGCACGTTAAGAACAGCTTATGCTATAACACTTTCGTCATTTGGGATTAGAGTGGTGTCTGCCATGGGGGCAGATATTTCTTTCTCTAACCGTTTTACAGAGCACAGGAGGATTGGCTCATGAAAAAAGTTCTATGTGTGGGATTGTTGTGTGCTGTTGGTTTTGCGCTTAGTGGTTGTCCGATACTCAATGCGAATATCGCGAAGAATGTTATCGGAGAATGGCAATGGATAAGAGCCGCTGCTGTTCTTTCACCGGAGACGGTGGAAAATATCGGCGAAGAGGACGGTTATGCCAATGAAACGGTTGCAAACAACTTCGCAAATGAAGGAAGAAAAAGGAAAACGATCACGTTTTCCGAAAATGGCAACTTTACGTACTTGGAAGAAACGTGGCGGCCTGATCGAGAGGCTAATAG
>DSBB01000208.1 GCA_011046175.1 Candidatus Hydrogenedentota bacterium
ATACAAGAAGGACTGTTAACGCCAGATGGATTCCCGTTTTCACGGGAATGACGGCAACGTTGTGTTTTGTTTGTGACAACTGCGCCGCAGGCGCCACTTCTTCCGGGCGAAGTCCCGGACGAAGCGTAGCGCCTTATCGGCCAGAAACCGCGATCAAGAAAAAGAAGTTGGGTATGTTGTTCACGCTTCAGCGTGCGGGGTTGCGTGTATGACTCAGAGTTTGTGTACAACTGCCGCGCGCTGAAGCGTGAACAACATACAAAGAGAATAGTCAAATCTGGGTTGCGGGCAACGCCCGCCTTAGTACTTTGTCAGTCATCTTCTATGATCAACCACAAGAGGTTCACAAGCATCGTCATTGATAGGAGGGCGTAGCCCGACGCGGCAAGCTGGGAACACGAGATTGCGTTTTGCTTGAAATGACGCTACACTGGATTGTGGGCAAAGCCCACGTTGGAAAGGAATTCTGCGGACATGAATCTTGATGCGACGATAGCGCGGTTGCGTTCCAAACACGACAGATACGTGAGCGAACTTGCGGAAGCCTTGCGAATACCAAGTATTGCGACACTTCCGGAACACGCGCAGGATATGCAGCGGATGGCGGACTGGTTGGCGCGCCAGATGGCGACGATGGGCTTGGATAATGTCGCAATCATGCCGACATCAAGAAATCCTGTTGTATATGGCGACTGGCTGCGCGCGCCCGGGAAACCCACGGTGCTGGTGTATGGACATTATGACGTGCAGCCCGCCGACCCGCTTGACGAATGGCATTCGCCGCCCTTTGAACCGCGCATTGAAGATGAGTACATTTATGCCCGGGGCGCGTCGGATATGAAAGGGCAGATATTTGCTCAGTTGAAGGCGGTCGAGGCGGCGTTGGCGGAGGATGCGTGTCCAATCAACCTGAAATATCTCATTGAAGGCGACGAGGAAATCGGCTCGCCTTCACTGGAAGATTTTATCCTTGCGAACAGGGAATTGCTCCAATGCGATGTGGTGTTGAACTGTGACACCGGTATCCATGCCCCCCACCGTCCGTCCATCACCTATGCGCTGCGCGGGCTTGCTTATTTCGAATTCGAGGTGACCGTGCCCGACCACGACCTTCACAGCGGTTCTTTCGGCGGCTCGATACGCAACCCCATCCATGTCGTATGCGACCTGATTGCCGGCATGCATGACGGGAACGGCCGCATCATGCTGCCGGGCTTTTATGACGCAGTGCGACCCCTTGATGATGAAGAGCGGGCGCAGCTGCGCGAAGCGCCTTATTCCGACGCAGACTGGCTGGCACTTACCGGCGCGCCCGCATTATACGGAGAAGCCGGGTTTACCACGCTCGAACGGGTCGGGGCGCGTCCTTCGCTGAGTGTCAACGGCGTCTGGGGCGGCTTCCAAGGGGAAGGCGCAAAAACCGTGCTGCCCGCCCGGGCGGGCGCGAAAATCTCGCTGCGCCTTGTGCCTGACCAGAAACCGGCCGAGGCCGCTCGCCAGCTTCGCGCCTATTTGGAACAAAACGCGCCGCCGGAATGTCACTGGGAACTGCGCACTCATTCCCTTGGCCCGGGCGCGGTAATGAGCCGCAAATCGCCGTATATGCAGGCGGCGGTAAAGGCGCTTGAAACGGTGTTTGGCCGGAAGCCTTTTTTCCGCCGCGAAGGGGCGAGCGTGCCCGTGGTTGGCATGATCAAGGAACTGCTGGATGTGGATTCCATCATGCTTGGTTTCGCCCTGCCTGACGACGGCATTCACGGGCCGAATGAACGCCAGTCGCTGCCCGTTTTGTTCAAGGGCATGGAAGCTTATATTCATTTTCTCGCGGCATTGGATACTATTGAGCGGGCCGGATAAAAACATGTCCAAAGAGCGTCTTGACATAGTGGTGCAGCAACGGTATGGGGTGACCCGCAGCAAGGCGCAGGGGCTGATCCAGACGGGATGCCTTTTGAGCGAGGCCGGCGAACCGCTGGTAAAACCGGGAATGCGCATTGAAAAGGATGCGCCGTTGCAACTGTTGGAGGGGCCGCGTTTTGTGAGCCGCGGGGGCGACAAACTTGCCCATGCCATTGAAACGTTCCCTATTAACGTGCGAGACCGGATTGTTATTGACGTAGGCGCGTCAACCGGCGGATTCACTGATTGCCTGCTGCAATATGGCGCGGCGCGGGTGTACGCCGTGGATGTGGGGTACGGACAACTCGCGTGGGCGTTGCGCCAGGATACGCGGGTGGTGGTGATGGAGCGCTGCAATATACGCTCACTGACGCCGGAACAATTGAATGCGCGCCCTGATTTTTTTACCGCCGACTGCTCGTTCATCTCTCTTAAACTGGTGCTGCCGGCTGTGTTGCGGCTACTGGGCGACAAACCGGAGGGGGTCGCGCTTATCAAGCCGCAATTTGAAGCGGGACGCGAAAAAGTGGGACGCGGAGGCGTGGTGCGGGACCCGAACGTGCATGAGGCGGTCATCCGCGAAATCAGCGCGACGGCGCGGCAACTCGGATTCCGGGCAATGGAGGTAACCCCCTCTCCCCTGCTGGGCCCCGCGGGCAATCGTGAATTTCTGGCATACCTGCATGGATTTTGCCCCGAACTGCATCCTACCGAAACTCATCCTCAATGATTTCCGCAATAAACCGCTCAATGGATATTTGGTAGTACTTGCTTTCCGGGGTGAGAATCAATCCCGTGGTAATGTCTTCGCTTCGTTCGAAGGCGTCCATGCATTTGCCTATCAATGCATCAATCGTGTCCGGCTCGTGGGACAATTCCAGTTGTTCCGACGAACATTCCACAGGATGGTTGGGAAAACCCAGAAACCCGAACATGCGTCCCGCAATGGCGAGATCAACCTCGTCTTCACCAAAAATGTCGCTGTAACTTGAGTTATATTGCTTGGGCTTGATTATGAATTGCGGCGACACATGGATGCGTCCCCGCACACGCATCGAGCCGGAGGCGGATTCCAGCGCTTCGCCAAGACAGATATAGGGCAGTTCATGATACCCCTTGATAATACCGTAGGTTGGCGTGCGCAAAATGATGGTGCGCTCGTATATGTCGCGCATGGCGCGTTTGTCCAGTGCCATGAGTATCTCCACTATGAACAAAAAAACTCGTGCCGTCCTGAAGCGGTTGCTATATTGTAAAACGATAAACGCCCGGTTCGCCAATGACATAAGCGCCATCGCGTCGTTCCTGTTTTTCTGATGACCACAAATTGTCGAGGAGCAGATTCAATTCCAACAGCGGCGCGTCTTTCACCGTTATTTCAATTGACTGATTGCATGCGGTAATGTCCAACGGAACGCCCGCATACAATATGTTGCGCGCCGTCATTTCCGGACAGGCCGCCGGAAGCATGGGAGAAATCGCCAAGCCTTCGGGGGTCGCCCGTATACCCAAAAAGCCGAGCGTTACAATGGCGGGCAGCATGCTGCTTTCGTAAAACTCGAAGTCAATGCCGAGTCCGCCCGCGGTGCCGCCGCCCTGAAGCGTGGTGCCCCGGTCGGTTTCCCCGTAATAGGCGCGATAGCCGCCCGACCCGTCCACTTCGCGCTGCCACGCGAGTATTTCGCCGAGACGCGTCCAGGCATCGTCGGGACTGACATGATGCAGCCGAGCCCAAAGATCATAAAATGTAAATCCAAGCACCGCGCCGCCATCCTGCACCTGTCCGCCCCAGGGTATATGTTCGGGATGGGTCCATACGAACTTGTACCATTCCACGTTGCGTTTTGTTGTAGCGCGCGGCCCGAAACGCCAACGATAAATATCAGCCCCTGTTGCGGTGTCGCCCTCAACAATCCGTTCGCCTTGAATCCAGCTCATAATGCTTTGTATGTGATCATCCTCAACGATGTCGTACCAGATGGCCTCGAGATTCAGGAAGGTGAACCCGAAATCGAATTTCTCTCCTTTTTTCGTGATACTTGGATAAAACCGGCCATTGGCATCATTCCAGAATTTTGCGTTCGACACGCGTTTCACTTCTGCTGCGTGGTTGCGCAGCATATCAGGGTCCATCGCAAGCACGCCCAACGGGATATCCCATTCGGGATGGTTTCGGATGGCTTCTTCAATAGCCGCAAGGGCAAGGGTGGCGCCATAGTATTGCATGGTGGCGTAGAAATCGTCCCAACCGAACGGAAGCAGATCCCAGTAGTTGTTGCCCATTGCCGTTCCGGAATGGATGTCCTTTTCGCCGTTGTCAAGGAGCGTCCAGCCGGGGCCGCCATCGTGACCCGGCCAGGAGACACGTATGTGGTTATGTTCAAGTCCGCCCATTTCAGTCTGTTGATATCTCAAGGCGGTTCGCATACGGTTGATGTTTTCCCGCAGGAACACGAGGTCGCGCGTCCAATTGAAATAATGATAACTGCCCAGTATCAGGATGGGGTTGTTGATGGTATGGCGTGTGTCATAAACCGTAAAGAAGGAATCTATCTCGATAATGATGTCCTTTTCGCCCGGCGCGAGATTAAGGCGCAGCGCCTTGATGTTCCCCTCCCAGAGGGGATGGCGGTGCATGGTGATGTGGGAATGCCAAAAGCCGCTTGACAAGGCCGTCTCCTGTGGATAAAAGAACATGCGGCGTTCGGCGCTGAACTCGGTGTCTGACTCTCGCATCCATTCAATATACGGGGGCGCCGCGGGATTGATCTCCCCCTCGCGCCGCCAGCGCAGTTGCATGAACGGCGCGTCATGTGCCCGGATGCGCATATTGTCGGGAGTGGTCAGGCGCGGCGATGAAGCGGTGGCCTGCAGACGCCAGCACTCGTCCACGACGCCCAACGATTCGAGATTCTCCAATGCAAAGGACTGCGCCGCCGTTTCTCCCGAAAAATCGGGACGTTTCCAGCCGCGCAGATAATTACCCACCCAGTGGCGGGTGTAATCAGATTGGAAGTGCCACCCGATGGTGCGCCCCATCACCTTGTCGGGAACATTGTGCGACTGCGTCCAAAGGGGGAAAGGCCACCCCAGATCGTGGGCATGCGAAATATGCTGATGGGTGGACACATATCCCTCGTCATCCATGAATGCGGTAAGCATATATTCGCGAAACAAATCTTGTATTGTGCGTTGCTGGTGTTTGTCCACTGCGTTGTTGAGCCATAAGTCGGCAATGGCAAGATATTCCTTGTTAAAGAGAGTAATGTTATTCCCCGGTCGGTAATGAAAATGATGCCAAAGATACTTACTCATCAAATCCGCCGCGTCTTCATTGTCCGTGAATTCAAAAACCGGAAAACCCTCGGGTGGCGTCTGTTCGACGACGGCGCGCCGCTCGAACTGCGGTTGCGCGCCAAATGCGTTGTCGGCGATAAAGAACACCAGGCTCATAATCAGCAACCAGAAAATGGCCGCCGCCACTTCATAGAGGAATGTCATGTTTGACTCCTTTCCATTATTTTGCTTGACCAGCGTTGGGAATCAACATCTTTTAGCGTAAAAGCGTCAACAACACCTCGCTGTAAACAGCAGGGTGATCAGATGCGCGGCGTTGTTCCGGCCCGTAACGATTGTGGTCAACCACCCATCGTAACACGGTCTTGTCAACAGGCCCGGCAAGAAAGATGTGGTCAATGGTGTGATGAAAATCCTCAAAAAGCGCCGTGCCCGCGGGGCCGCTTACGTCCGCTGCGTACACCACCATCTCGCGGTTGGATGCCAGGTCCGCAGTATTAACAAATACGATTTCATCGCTCATACCCTGCTGCAACACCGTATATCGGTCATGGGTGGGATTGGTGTTAAAATCTCCCGTAAAAATAATGGGCATCCTTTTCGCATAAGCGCTGAAGGTGTCGAATAATATGGGCGCGCAGGTTTCCTTGTTCTCGGGATTATTGTCAAGGTGAGAGTTTAAGAACAAGAAAGCAAAGCCGTTGTGTTGATCCCGCAAATAAGCCCACGTAACATACCGGGGCGCGCTCAGCGGCTTCCAGGGGAAGGCGAAGGGCAGATGCGGTTTGGGACTCAACCAGAATTGGCCGGAATCAAGCAATTCATAACGTGACGCGCGAAAGAACAACGCGGCGTCGGCATACGTCCATGGACCAAACTCAAAGGTGACCGTCGTATAAACGCCGCCTTCCGGCATATACTCGACAATGTCCTGCCAGCCGCCAAGTTCCTGAGAACCTATGAGATCAGGATCGTACCGTTCCACCAGCCCGCGCAGATGGGTCACACGCACCTCCCAGGCATCGTACTCTTCTTTTACGCAAACCCGACATAAAACATTGTAGGTGAGAATGCGGATTAGATCGCTTTCACAAGGTTCACGTGAAAAACAGTTTTGTTCCGGAACGTATTGGTTGTCGTCGAAATAGGGATCGCGAATCGAACCCGTCAGGAACCCAAGGGTATACTGAATGCCGTTGTTCCAGACAAACAATACCCCCGCCAACGACACAATCAAAACTACAAGCAGGGTGCGCGCCACGATTTTTAACACCTTTCCAAGAGAATTTTGTTTCATGACCTATTGACCACCCTTTTCGATTCCCATCAGGGAGCCAAAGGAGTTCACCATCGTCTGTTGTTGCCGCACGAAACGTTCAACCACTCCATATTCCTCCTCCGTAAGATGGGGCGTTAATCTCTCGAGCGCGCGCTCGTAGGCCTCGTCCTGCATTTGCATGCCCGCTTCCAGATTCCGGGGCGTCGGCATGGTCATCATGTCGGCAGGCTGCGAGGCAATGAGCTCCTCCGTCAGTGTGCGGCGCACCATATCACGCGTTTCCGCGCTCAGTCCGCGCGCGAACATGCCCAACTGCATTTCCAAGGACTGGTTAATCATCCTTCCTGGGAGTTCCCGCTCATACTGTTCATACATTGCGACGCCTTCATCGCCAATCACCCCGCGCAATTCGGAAAGCATTGTAAGGCGCGTGGATTCCATGTCGGTAAAGGCGGATGCCACAGCCGCGTCCCCCGCGTCCACCAAACCAATGCCGATTCGCGCGCTGTGTATCATGTAATCGCCGATTATTTCTTTTACGGCGTCAACCGATTCCGGCGCAACCTGTGTGAAAAATTCGCCAAATTGCATGTCCAGCATCATTCTCACCCCCATTTCAAGCATCTGTTCCCCTTGGGGGCCCTGAAACATTTCCGCCATGAAATTCACTCCGGCTTTTTCATTTTCCGTTTCGAAATCGTTCAGCAGCATATCGAGCATATCACCGAAGGTAAGTCCCAATTGACTCATGCCTGACAGCATATCATTTCCGGCTTCCGCCGTGTCTGCGGCGTTTTCCTCAATGTCGCGTTTGTTCAGTTTGCCGATAAGCATTTCCGCCTGCTCCATCTGCGATTCCATATCGGCGACACTTGCGGTCAGTTGTTGTATCTGCTCGGCCATTGCCGCAATGGTATCCCCCATTTCATTGATGTGTTTCCCCCGCACCGCCGATTGACGCCAAAAAAAGCCAGCCGCTATCGCCATTACCAAAAACAGCCCCCAACCGACAAGTGTTCGAAAAGTATCCATCGAAATATCCCTCATGCTGTCGCTATTTATTCGTATGCCTTCAATGAAGGACTTCATAATACGTGGATGCGCTGCCTCAATACAACCACAGGCGCCCGCCAAAAGAACACTTTTTTGCTCCCGCCGGCAATGAACGTATATAC
>DSBB01000370.1 GCA_011046175.1 Candidatus Hydrogenedentota bacterium
AGCGGTGCCGCCTAAGCGCTTTCCATAGAAGTATTTCCCGTACTGCTACCCCGAAAAACACAAACGTCGGCAGAACGCCTTTTCTGCCGCTTGACTTTTACCTATCATGGATGTCCCTGTATTTCCCCTGTATTTCCCAAAGTCAAGAGTTATTTTTGGTTCAGAGTTCGGGTGATTTTCCGTGTTGCGTTTAGGCATGGGACTTATGGGATGCATGCGACATCTATTGAACCGGGTTAAAGGTCTTGCTGGGCGAGCCGCGCGGCGCGATCGGCAAGGTTGAGGGCGTCACTCAATTCTGTGAGGTTGCCTTCGAGGATTTCGCGCAGTTTGTAGAGGGACAGGTGAATTCGATGATCGGTGATTCTGTTTTCCGGGAAGTTGTAGGTGCGAATTTTTTCGCTGCGGTCGCCGGAGCGCACCTGGTTGCGCCGGTTTTCTGCTCGCGCATCGGCTTCTTCGCGTATTTTAATGTCGAGCAGTCGCGCGCGCAACACGCGCAAGGCCTGCGCCTTGTTTTTGTGTTGCGATTTTTCGTCTTGGCAGATGACCACTATGCCGGTGGGTTTGTGTGTGATTCGGACGGCGGAGTCTGTGGTGTTGACGCTTTGTCCGCCCGGCCCGGAGGAGCGGTATACGTCAATTTGGAGGTCGTTGGGGTCAACGGCGATATCCACTTCCTCGGCTTCGGGCAAGACGGCCACCGTCACGGCGGAGGTGTGTATGCGTCCCTGCGTCTCGGTGTCGGGCACGCGCTGCACCCGGTGTACGCCGCCCTCCCATTTCATGAGGCTGTACACGCTGTCGCCGGCGACACGGAAACAGATTTCCTTGAACCCGCCCAGTCCGGTGGGATTGGAGTTCATGACTTCGATTTTCCAGCCGCGTATTTCGGCGAACCGCGAATACATTCGGAACAGGTCGGCGGCGAACAATGCCGCCTCTTCGCCGCCTGTGCCGGCGCGAATTTCGACGATGGTGTTTTTCGTGTCGTTCGGGTCTTTTGGCACGAGTAGCAGGCGCAGTTCCTCTTCGCGTTCGGTCAATGACGCCTTCAACCTTTCGTACTCGTCCCGGGCAAGTTCAAGCAGTTCCGCGTCGCTCTCGTTATGAAGCATCCTTTGCGCTTCATGCAGGCCGGCCTCTTCGTGTTTGTACCGCTCGAAGGCATGCGTCAGTTCGGAGAGTTCCGCGTATTTCCGCGCGTGTTTTCTGTACGCATCGGGGTTCATGGCCACTTCGGGTTTGGCCATTGTCGCGGCAATCTGTTGATGATCGCGGGTCAGCGCCTCGAGTTTTTCGCGCAGTCGCGCTTCCATGAAATGTTATTCGCCGGATTTTGCGGTTGCGCCAAACTTTTTCTGGAAGCGTTCCACGCGCCCTTCGCTGTCCACAAACTTTTGTTTGCCAGTGAAGAACGGATGGGAGTGACTCGACAGGTCAAGGGTATACAGCGGATACTCTTTGCCCTCGAATTCGATGGTTCGCGTGGTTTCCACGGTCGAACGGGTCAGCCATTTCACGTCGGCGCCGACGTCCATGAATACGACTTCGCGATAGTTTTTCGGATGAATGCCCTTTTTCAAAACGTATGTCTCCTTAAATAGGCTTCGTGTCATGCGTGGATTCGGGGAAAATGGATGCGTGCGCGTGCCTGTTGGACACGCCGCGGGCACACGTTCGGTATGGTATCATAATTGGCAAAGCCGTCGCAAACGGACTGCGCGATCTTTCGGCGGCTTTCGCTGGACGCGCATAACAGGGCTGCGTGCGTGAAATGGAGGGGCGCCTTCGGGTATAGTCTGCGGCATGGTTTGTTCGGTGTATTCGAGTTGCACATCACGCCGACAAGGAGCGCATTCGATGGCGGAGCATTATTTCATAGACGCCTACAATGTGATACATAAATCCTCCACGCTGCTTCCCGTCGCCGCCGAGAATCTTGAGCGCGCCCGGGAAATGCTGCTTGACAAGGTGGTGTGTTTCTGCATGTCGGGAAACAAGCGCGTCACTGTGGTGTTCGATGGGCGGCAGGGGGAACCGTCGCAATCTATTGAAGCGGTCAACGGGCATGTGGCGGGAATGCGCATCGTCTTCTCCCCCGTCAACACCTCGGCTGACACGGTAATTGAACGTCTCATTTATCAGGAACACAATCGAATGCAATGCGTGGTGGTGAGCAACGACGGCGGCTTGCGTTCTTTGTGTCGCGGCATGGGGGCGTTGACCATGGAGGCGGACAGTTTTCTTGCGTCTGTGAGGCAGTTCCAGCAGGGCGCGCTGGAGTCTTTGAACAAGAAGAAGGACCCCCGCGCGACGTTGCTGGAGGACCGTTTGACCCCTGAGAGTATGGGCGCGCTTCAGGCGCTTCGTGAAAGACTTCCGAGCAAAAAGAAACCGAGGCGTCAATAATTGTTGGCAACGTCAGAATCCGTTTGTCCGCGCTCCCTCGACATGACATATTTCCTTTTTGCCGTGGGGACTACAGTTGACGCGCCCCCCTCGATGTAATAAAAGTACTTGATTCTCGGCATTCAATTTGATATGCTGTATTTGTAGTGATAATTTA
This sequence comes from Candidatus Hydrogenedentota bacterium, assembly GCA_011046175.1. Lineage (GTDB taxonomy): Bacteria > Hydrogenedentota > Hydrogenedentia > Hydrogenedentales > CAITNO01 > SLFT01. The sequence continues at coordinate 2,570 of DSBB01000370.1, forward strand.
AGGAGTGCCTGTATGAGCGAAAAAACGCTGTTTACTAAAATCATTGAGGGAGAAATCCCAGCGGATAAAGTGTACGAAGATGACGAATTTTGCGCCTTTCGCGATATTAATCCTGCTGCGCCCTGTCATGTGCTGATTGTGCCCAAGAAGGTGATTCCCAAAATCAGCGACGCTGATGCGTCGGATGCGGAATTACTGGGAAGGCTGCTGCTGGCGGCCAACAAAGTTGCGGCGCAGTTGGGCTTGGCGGAAGAGGGCTACCGATTCGTAATTAACTGCGGCGAGAATGCGGGCCAGGAAGTGATGCATCTGCATCTGCATATTCTTGGCGGGCGTCGTCTGAGCTGGCCGCCGGGGTAAAAAAAAGCCGCGCCGCGCCCGTTGGATACTAACAATTTCAGGAATTCAATCTTCTTATGACGAACAGCATTAACACCAGTACGCAGCTGTGCGCGGTAATCGGCAATCCTGTCGCCCATTCGCTGTCGCCGGCAATGCATAATGCGGCATTTGCTGCGGCGGGGCTGAATTACGTTTACCTGGCTTTTGCCGTGGGGGATCTTGCCGGATGCATGGCGGGCATGCGCGCCATGGACGGATTCCGCGGGCTGAGCGTTACGATTCCGCATAAAGTTGCGGTAATGGAGCACTTGGACGCAATAGACGCGCTTGCGAAGCGCGTGGGCTGTGTTAACACGGTGGTCAATGAAAAGGGGCGCCTCCTAGGGACGATAACGGACGGTCTTGGCACGCTGCGCGCTTTTGAACAGGCGTCGGTTTCCCTCGAAAACAAGCGTGTGCTCTTTGTGGGCACGGGCGGCGCCGCGCGCGCCGTGGCCTTTGCCATGCTTGACGCATGCCGCCCACAAACAGTGCGCATTCTTGGCCGAACGCCGGCACGCATGCAGCGACTGGTGGCCGATCTTGGCGCATTCTCGGAGATTCCCATAACCGGCGGCTCCTTGGCGCGCGACCTCGCGCAGGCTGTCGCCGAAAGTGATGTCATTATTCAGGCGACGCCCCTGGGCATGCATGGCCATGCGGAGGGCGAGTGTCCCGTGCCGCGCGAGCTGTTGCGACCGGAGCATATTATTTTTGACATGGTCTACCGGCCCATGAAAACGCAATTAATCAGGTATGCGGAGGAGGTCGGGTGTGTTTCGATTCTGGGGTTGGAAATGTTGTTAAATCAGGCTGTGTTGCAGTTTGATCTTTGGACGGGAGCTCCTGCTCCGGTTCAAGTCATGCGACAGACGCTGATTGAAGCGCTGCAGGAAAATCCATAAGCCCTATTTCCGCCGGGAGACGCGTTCCCGGTTCAACCCTTGACATGTGTAAGGCGAGAAACAAACGCAGCAGCCCCATGCGGCAAGCACAAGGAGAAAGGTGAAAGGACAGACCATGCGAGTACAAAGTTTTATAGGCAAGGTAAGCATTACCGGCCTTCAACAAATGGACCACCAGATAAACGAGTGGTTCGAGCGCAACCGCGTGAAACTCGTTCAGGTGCAGCAATCCTTCGGCAGCGACATTCACCATGACGGTCGCGGAAGGGAGCCGATTATCGTAATTACGCTGTGGTATGAAAACCCGTAAACGGCAGCGCCGTAAAAGGGACTTTCCGGTTTTCTTTGATTTGAAACCCCGGTGGTGTTAAAATGAAATAAATACAACGCAGTGTTAAGTCGGGCGCGTCGGAGCGCCGCTGCAAGGCGACACAACGTGAATAATGTAGGGCACTCTTCTATGATATTGACAGATTATATCGGGGTGGATTGCGTCCTCCCGGCCATGACGAGCAAGGATAAATCGGAATCCCTCAAAGAATTAACTCATTTGCTTTTCGAGCGGAAAAATTTAAAGGGTGTGGATGCCGCGCTTGATCAGATTATGGCCCGCGAAGGCACGGAAAGCACGGGCATCGGCCACGGAATCGCCGTGCCGCACGCCCGCGTCTCGGGGTTGAAGACATTGCATTGCGCCGTTGGAAGATTCAAGGAAGGGCTTGACTTTTCCGCCGTGGACAAGAAACTGGTGCATCTGGTGTTCCTTATCTGCTATCCCCCCACGCAACAAACCACCTACCTGAATTTCGTTGCAACCGTCGCCAAACTGCTTCGTGATGACGCCCATCTCAAAGCGATGTTGAAGGCGGACAACGGCAAGGATGTTTTCGAGGTGCTTCGCGAGCTCTCCTCGCCCTTGGGCGCCCCGGAAGAATATTATGCGCGCAAGGTAAAGGCGGACCCCGAATTGCTTGAAGCGCGCGACGCGCATGCGGACCTGATTCTGCTTGCGCGGCTTCAGCTTTGCCACGAGATGTACGAAACAGCGCGAACCGGCAAGCGGCAAATCAAGGAACGCATGGCGAATATTCGTTTGCTGATAGACAAACGGATACTTCGCCATTTTGACCGGCTGATGGCGGCGCGCCCTCCCGCCTTGGTGCCTGTCGAAGCGGACACCTGCCAGGGCTGTTTCATGCGGCTGCCGTCGCAGTTCGCGCAAAAGGTGCGCGAGGACACCAACCATATTCATACGTGCAGCAATTGCAGCCGCTTCATATATATTGTGTAACGGCCCCCGCGCCGATACGTGGTACAATATAGTGCGCAGCGGTGGTTGCCTTGGGTTTCCGCGGCGCTGTGGCGCCTGCGCGGCATGAAAGGTTTTGTCGGATGAATTCGGAACAATTGCGAGCAATAGTGAAGAATGTTTCTTTCTTCAAGGGGCTAAGCGAAAGCGATGTGTTCAAGATTTTCAGCAAGGGGATGTCCGTTCGCGTTTCAAAAGATGAAGTGCTGTTCTACAAGAACACCGTCGGCAACCAAATGTATGTTGTGTTGACCGGGAAATTGGGGGTATTTAACGGCGACACATGTATTGCCACCCTCGGCGCGGGCGACATGTGCGGCGAGATGGCGCTTGTAAGTCATGCGCCGCGCAGCGCCACGGTGAAAGCGCTGGAAGACAGTTTGCTTTTTGTCCTTTCCGAGACGACCCTCGAGCGGCTGCTGACCAAACGTGTGGCCGTACAGCTGTTGTTGAATATTATCAGTACGTTGAGTCAACGCCTGCGCGACACAAACGCCCGTATCACCATGTAGTTGACGGCGGCGACATCGCGCTGATGACGGAATGTGATTATGCGTATCGTTGGAAACATAGCGCTCGTGTGCGCAATAATTGCGGCGGCCTCTTTCGCGGACGCGTCCGGGGCCAGGGGCGTTGTCGTTGCCGATCCGTGCGACAAGCCGTGCATCACGGAAATCGGCGATGTTCCCTGGACGCCCCCCGCTCCTCATGCGCGCCCCAAAGTCATATACGGCGAAGACGACAGAATAGACGTGTATCAGGAAACCGACGCTGATCGCTTGAAATGGGCGGCCTCCACATGCGCGCTCATCAACTTGAACCGGTTGACGCAGCACCCCGATGGTTCGTGGACAATCTCGTCGCCGAGCGCCTATACAAGGTGGGGACTTCCCGCCTGCGAAGACGAACCTTTTGGCGACCAGCCTTCCGCCGCGTTCTGCACGGGCTTCATGGTGGGCGAGGATATGATTGTCACCGCGGGACATTGTTATAACACGAACTCGCTTTCGAGTGTGCGCTTTATTTTCGGGTTTTGGATGCTTGATGAAACGACGCCCCGCCTGGATTTCCTGGAAAGCGAGGTGTACCAAGGCGTCGAAGTGGTCAGTTATGAGTCGAGCGGAGCGTATGATCATTCCGTCGTGCGGGTGGACCGTCCCATCACCGCGCCGGGGGCGGAGCCCTTTTTGCTTCGGCGGACGGGCGTTGTCGAGGCCGGCGAATACGTGGGGGTTATCGGCCATCCGGCGGGATTGCCCATGAAAATAGCCTTCGGCGACACTTATGTGCGCAACGCCGACACGGACGGATATTTTGTGGCGAATCTCGACACGTACGGCGGCAATTCCGGTTCCCCTGTAATCAATACGTTCACAGGCATGCTCGAGGGCATTCTGGTGCGGGGCGCGACGGACTTTGTCCAGGACTATGAGAACAATTGCTTCTACAGCAATGCGTATCCCAACGACGGGGGACGGGGCGAAGATGTCACCAAGGCAACTGTTTTCGCGCCTTATGTGCCGGGGCCGGAAGGGAACCAGGGCGTTTTAAGTTTGGACGCCGCCTACTATTTCTGTGATGACATTGTCACGGTGACGGTGGTGGACGTTGACCTTGAAGGCGAAACGGCCGTTGCCGTGGACATAACCACCATGTCCGGCGACACGGAAACGTTGACGCTGCCGGCGGACCCGGAGATACCGAGCAGATTTGAAGCCGCTATTATGGCGCAGCCCGGACCGGCTGCGCCGGACTCAGGAGCGCTGGACGTAATCCATGGAGATGTTATTTCCGCCTTCTACCTTGATGAGGTAAGCGAGACGGGTATGCCGCAGATGCGCGTGGAAACGGCGGTTGTGGATTGTGAACCGCCGCAAGTCACCAACGTGCAGGTCGCCTTTGTCAGCGGCACGCAAGTGCAGATACACGTCGCGACAGACGAAACGGCGACGGTGACCATTCATTTCGGCGAAGCGTGCGATTCCCTCGCCTATGTGGCAAACTCCGCGTGGAACACGGAACACGTCATTTCTCTGAGCGGGTTTGCCCCCGACACCGCCTACTACTTCGCCGTTGCCGCCGAGGACCGCGCGGGGAACGGCAGTTATGTGGACAACGACGGCGCGTGCTATTCGTTTGTCACTTACAGCAGTTTGAATTACTACACCGAATATTTTACCTTGTCAAACCCTGTGGATTTGCACTACCGACAAGCGATATTTACACCGTATGATCATCCCAACCACTATCAGGCGTGCATTACAAGCGTGATTGCGCTGCCTGTCGCCCCCGGCGGCGAACAGATTTCGCTGGGCGACGACGCGTATGCTGAGATTCCCTTTACCCATGGCGCGCCCATTACCTTTTACGGCGCGGACTACGATTGCATGTATATCGGCAGCAACGGATATATTACCTTTGGCGCGGGTGACGATACGTATCAACC
>DSBB01000369.1 GCA_011046175.1 Candidatus Hydrogenedentota bacterium
GCAAACGGGCATTACCACCGGAAAGATCATTCCCATCCTTGCCGGCAGCGTGTCCATGGAATTCGGCATCGAGGAATTGCTGGACATGATCGCCCAGTCATTTCCCAGCCCGCTGGCCCGCAGGATTGTCGCGAAGGATGACGGCGGCGCTGAAATCGAGGTTAAGCCCGACCCGAACGCTCCGTTCCTCGGGCAGGTGTTCCGTTCGGTGGTGGACCCGTTTGTCGGACATTTGACGTTGTTCCGCGTGTTGAGCGGCACGCTGAAATCAGACAGCGATTTTTATAATGTCACCACCAACTCGAAGGAGCGCACGGGCAAGTTGTACTTGGTGAACGGGAAACAGCAGGTTCAGGTGGACGCAGTGGTTCCGGGCGACCTTGCCGCCATGACCAAGTTAAAGAACACCTATTTTGGCGATACCATTGCCGCGCCGGGCAGCAACCTGAATCTGCCCAAAATCGAATTGCCCGAGGCGATGGTGAAACTGGCCATCATGCCTAAGTCGCGCGCGGATGAGGACAAAATCGGCGAGGCGTTGAACCGGCTCGCCGAGGAAGACCCCACCTTCTCTCATTATCGCGACACCGCCACCAACGACCACATCATCCGCGGCATGGGCGATTTGCAGCTCGATATTCTGCTGAGTCGCATGCAGCGCAAATTCAAGGTGGAAGTGGAAACCGCCACACCGAAGGTGGCCTACCGCGAAACCATCAAGGCGAAGGTGGAAGTGCAGGGAAAGCACAAGAAACAAACCGGCGGACACGGCCAGTATGGCGATGTACACCTGCGGCTTGCACCCAATGAGCGCGGCGCCGGTTACGAGTTCATTGACAGCATTGTCGGCGGCGTAGTGCCCAAACAATACATCCCCCATGTGGACAAGGGCGCGCAGGAAGCGCTTGAACGCGGCGTCATCAGCGGTCATCCCGTGGTGGACATCATTGTGGAACTGTTCTTCGGTTCTTACCATGCCGTGGACTCTTCCGAAATGGCGTTCAAACTCGCGGCGTCCAAGGCCATCCAAAAAGGCGTGCGCGACGCAAAACCGTGTCTACTTGAACCAATCATGGAAATTGCCGTTACCGTGCCCGAGGAATACATGGGCGACATTAACGGCGATTTGAACAGCCGGCGCGGACGCATCAACGGCATGGACGCCGTTGGCGGCGGACGCCAGGTAATTCGCGCGCTGATACCCGAGGCGGAAATCCTGCGCTATTCGACGGACCTGCGCAGCATGACCCAGGGACGCGGCAGCTACGAGTTGCGGCTTGACCATTACGAGGAAGTGCCCGAGCATGTCGCAAAAGAAATCATCGCAGCCTACGAGAAATCCCGCGTCGAAGAAGATTGAGTGAATCAAAAACTTATTTTATTGCCGAACGGCATGCGTTTCTTATGTTCGAGACGCATGCCGTTTTGGTATACTGAGGACAGCCGCCTATTATTAAAACCTAATTTGACAAGAGTGACAGCATTTATCAAAATACAGGGAAGTTTTATGAACCGCAACAACGTTCCTTATGAAAAGATTGTCTTTGTCTGCCTTAACGAGCGTGAATCAGGCGTGTGTTGCGCCGGCGGCGGCGCGAAAGAAATTCATGAGCAACTGAAGGCGGCAATCAAGGAGCATGATCTTGGCGCGGGCATACGCGTCGTGCTGGACGGCGACGGTATAGCCGAACCCAACCGCGTTTTCGACAAAGCGCTCATCTGCGTGGGGCGCAATCCCAACTCAAAGGGCATGAACCTTCATGATACGCGCATCACCACCGACAAGCGCGGGTTTATCGAAGTGGACGCGCAGCGGCGCACGGCGGAACCGCATATCTTCGCCGTCGGGGACGTTGTCGGGGAGCCCATGCTTGCCCATAAGGCTTCCGCCGAGGGCAAGGTGGCGGCGGAAGTGATTGCCGGCAGGAAGAGCGCCTTCGAGCCGCAGGCCATCCCGGCGGTGGTCTTTACCGACCCGGAGCTTGCTTGGTGCGGCCTCACCGAAAACATCGCGCGGGACAGGGGCGTCACCGTTACTGTGGCGCGTTTCCCCTGGGCGGCGTCGGGCGCGCGGGCACGTTAAATCGCGCTGACGGCATGACCAAAATAGTGTGCGACCCGGACAGCGGTCGGGTACTGGGCATGGGCATCGTCGGTTCCGGCGCGGGCGAACTCATCGCAGAAGGCGTGCTCGCCATCGAGATGGGCGCGGTCGCCGCCGACCTCGATATGACCATCCATCCCCACCCCACGCTCAGTGAAACGGTCATGGAATCCGCCGCCGTCATATTCGGCCAGAGCACACACCTTTACCGACCGCCGAAAAAGCAGGCGCATGAGAATGTGAAAGGGGAAGGATAATGCATGGCCGTCTCCTATGCATGATTTTTCTTGGGATCATTGCCGCCAACTTTGCGCAAAACAGCGCAATGGCCGAAGAATACAGCGCCTATCTGATGGCGTACTTCGGGCCGGAAGAAAAATTGCATTACGCCTGGAGTCATGACGCCTGTAACTGGACGGCGCTCAACAACGGCAGGCCGGTATGGTCGCCGCCCTTCGTGCGCGATCCATTCATCAACCGCGTGAACGGGAAGTTTCACCTGGTGCATACCACCGGATGGACGGGAACCACCATCGGGCACTGGGAATCGGACGACCTGATCCATTGGGAAGGCGGCGAGATACAGGTCGTTGATGCGTCAAAGCAAAAATGCTGGGCGCCGGAATTCTTCCACTGTGACATTGAAGATGTCTTCTATGTGTTCTGGGCGTCCATGCATGAAGACAATCATCATGCCATGTATTATTTGAAAACCCGGGACTGGAAGAACATCAAGCCCGGCGACTCGGCGGTGTTCTTCAACATCGGCATTCATGATATTGACCTGACCATTGTGCAACACAACGGTACGTACTATGCTTTCCACAAGCCCGGCGACGTGGATGACAGGATGGGCAACCGGTTGTCAACGTCATCGAGTCTGGACCCCGCCGCCGATTCGTTCGCCAAAGACGGGCACGGCAAGGTTGTATTCGCCGACGAGACCAAGCCCACCGAAGGGCCGCAGGTGATACAACTTATCGGGCAACAGAAATGGCACGTGTACGGCGACCCGTTCCATGCGCCCTTGGAAGCGTGGGAAACAACAGACTTCAGCGCCTTCAGGAAGATAACCGTGCAAACGCCGCAAGGCGCCAAACATTGCAGCGTGATACCCATCACCCAATCCGAACTCGATGCGCTTCTCGCGCGATATCCCGCGGATTGAGTTGCCGGGTTTGAGATTCATGGGCCATTGCGCGGATATGCATGCGACGCGCCTTATTTTCCTTTGCGCAGGCCGCCGAACAATCGTCGGCGCCGTTCGAGCCTGGCGGTATCCAAGGGGAATACGCCGCCCGCCACATCGCGGATGTCGTTGACCACGCTGAAGGCGTCGGGCTGACACTCGCGCAACAACCGGGACACGCGGGGCAAATCCTTGCGGCGGATGATCAGATAGATAAGGCGCACCTTGCCCTGCACGCCCTGCGCGCCCACCTGGGTCAGGCCGAAGCGTTCCTTTTTGAGCCGCTGCAACAGCGACGCCGCATCCTTCTTGGTAACAATCATTACGGAAAGAAGGCCCATGGCGAGCCTGCTTTCAATATACATGCCCACATAATTCCCGGCGGCGAAACCGCCCGCATACGCAATGTAATATACCCAGGAGGTGAGATCGCCAATGATCCGGCCAATGGCGATCAGCCAGATCAGCACCTCGAAGAAACCGCACAGCGGCGCAAGCAGCCGCATGCCCCGGCTGAGAAACACAATGCGCAACGTGCCGATGGAAACATCAAGCACACGCGCCAGAAATATCAACACCGGCAACAGCCATACCGAATGCTGCTGATAAAATTCTTGAATTAAACAAACCATCTTCGCTCCAGTGGTTCCACAAAAGCGGTCCGCGCCCATTGCCGCGGCGCTTTCCGAGAAGTCTTCCTGTGAGTATAGCCGCCATGCGGGACGCTTGTCCAGCATGGCATGAAGCGAAAGCACGCGCCCTGCGTTCCCGCCGCATCGCGCGCATCGCCTTCAAAACGGCGCCTGTTCGTTCCTGTTACTCCGCCTTCACTTTCAGGTCCGCCAGCCATGTCCGGGTAATCTTTTTGCCGAGGAGAAAAAACTTGCGTTCCGGATGCCACAGGACAAATTCACCGTTGCGTTTGGTGACGCTGGTATACACACCGATGTCAATTCGTTTAAGCGGACCGATTGGGGAACCGTCATTGTCCATGAGCTTTTTTGACTCGCTGAACCAGACGGGTTGCTCCGCATTGGGGCGGTATTCGCCAAGAGCAATGAAGGCCGGTCTGCGGTTTTTGTTGGTTTCCTCCCGTCTGCTGCCTTCAAAATGACCGTCGTTGTTGTGGTGCAACAGCACATAGCGCCCCTTTTCGTATTCATAAATGGGACAGCAGCACAGCGGTTGTTCAATGGGCGCGCCGAAATCGTGGCGCAGCAGCGGTCGCGGGTTGCACCATGAGCGGCCATCATCGGCGGAAACGCTGTACCAGATATAGCCGGACATGGTGCGCATGACGCAGAACAACCTTTCATCCGGCAGGCGCGCCAAACTTGGTTCCTGGGCAATACTCAGTGACGGCTTGTCATAGTGCGGCGCCCGCAGCGCCCTGTCGCCGAAAGCGGAATTTGTGATAACAATGTCTTTGGGTTCGGGATCATCGTCAATATTCTCAAAACGCATAAACTCCACCACTGACTCCTGCGCGGTCCATGAATTGTTGACCGGTTGGGTTCTTACGGCGGGGCTGACCCAGCGGGTGAAACCGGCAAGCCATTTGCCCTTGCCATCACGAATGGGGCGTTGCCAGACAATCCAGTTGGAAGGATATTTTTCATCAGGATGGTCGTAGGGGCTCCGCTTCATGGGAATTGTCTGCGGCGCCGACCACGTCTTCCCCATGTCGTCAGAATAACAGGCGTCCATTGTCCCCGTGATCTGATGATGGTAGTCGGCGATCCCCTGGTACTGGTTCCAGACAACATAAACGCGCCCGGACTTCGAGACGAGCGGAAACCCCCAGCTCGATTGGTATGATTCCTTCGGTTTCGACGGTCCCGCGATGCGCAGCGGCGACGACCAGGTTTCCCCTTCATCATCCGACCTGGCAAACACGATGCGATGATCGCCGGCCCCTTCATAGCTGCTCTGGGTCCATACCGCCATGAGGGAACCGTCCGGCCCGTCAAACACCAGGAAATGTTCATTGCCGGTGTCGAAGGCGCTGCCGTCAATGCTTTTCGGCACATACACCACATAATCCGGCTCACTCCTTGCCATTTCCCGTTGCAGTGTGGCGCGCAACTCTTCGGCCTGCGCATCATCAGAGAATGCGGCACAGCCGATAAACAGACAGACAAGCATCCCACATGCGCGGAATTCCTTTTTTCTCCATTATTCATTAAAGGCGGGCACATCCCGCAACAACGAAACGTTGAGCGCCCGGACATTGACCCGCAGTCTTATGGTGTTTGCGTTGCGGACATTTCACTTCACACGTTTTGAACATACTCACGGTGAACGCGCGCGCCGATGCCGGTCAGGATATCATAGGGAATGGTTCCTGCAAGTTCGGCAAGTTCTTCCACTGTAATCCGTTCGTCGCCGTCGCTGCCGATCAGCGTGGCAACATCGCCCCATGCGACGTCCGCCAACCCGGAAACATCCACCACAACTTGATCCATGCACACGGAACCCAATACGCGGCAGCGTTTGCCGTGAATCAACACGGCTGCTTTGTTGGAAAGCTGATATTTGTAGCCGTCCGCGTAACCGATTGGCAACACGGCCGTTTTAATCGGTTTGCCCGCCGTGTATGTGCGGCCATAGCCGACGCTCGCGCCCGCGGGGAGATGGCGCACCTGCGCCACGGCGGTTTCCCATCGCAACACGGGTTGCGCGCGAGGCGCGGTATTATCAGAAGCGGTCGGCCATACGCCATAGGTGATTAATCCCGGACGCACCGCATCAAAAAGACTCTCCTTATAGTTCACAATGGCGGCGCTGTTCGCCGCGTGCGTCATTTCATAGGGGAAGCCCGCCTTGTCCACCTGCTTGATCAGTTGTCTGAATATCTTAATCTGGTTGTGCGTGAACGGGTCGTCAACAATGTCGGCGGAGGGGAAATGAGTGAATATGCCCTGCAAATCAATATGGGTCAGGCGGCTGACAAACTGCAACATTTCCAATGCGTCTTCGTGATTCACGCCTTGTCTGCCCATCCCGGTGTCCACTTTGCAGTGAACAGACGCCAGCCGGTTCGCGGCGTGCGCCAATGCGCCCAACTCCTGCACCGTCTCCTTGTCCGCAACCGTCAGCGTCAGTCCGTACTCCAGATAAAGCGGAAGCGCTTGTTTGTGGGGGCTCACCATAATCAAAACGGGCGTTTTTATACCGCCCTCGCGCAGTTCAATTCCTTCCTGCACAGTCGCCACACCAAGCATTTTTGCGCCCGCCTTTATTGCCGCCCGTGCAATGGGAAGGGCGCCGTGTCCGTAGGCATTCGCCTTTAACACGGGTATAACCTGGATTGTGTCGCCGCTCAACCGCCGCACCAGTTCCAAGTTTGCGGCATACGCGTCAAGGTCTACTATGGCGCGCGATGGATGAGAGCCGTTCATAATGAACCCCTTACCCCTCACATTTGATGAAGTTTGAGCGCATTCCAGTTGGCCCACGTAAATTGCGCCCCGGAGTAGATGGTGTAGGCGGCCACAAAAACAATACCCGCCAGCGAGAGGTACTGCAACCCTGCGGTGAGTATTCGGGAATCGCATGGCAGCATCCCGCGCAGCGCCGGCACAACCAGCGCAATGCGCAACAGGATCACCGCCGCGAGGATAACAAACACGTAGGTCATCTGGATAACCGTCTTGGCTTTTCCGTATATGTTGGCGGGCAGCACAACCCCTTCGGACGCCGCCAGCGACCGCGCGCCGGTAATCAGAAATTCGCGCGCGAGTATCGCCACCACCGCCCAGCCGGGGATATACAGGTCCGGCACGCGCATCAGCATGATGAAACCCGCCACCATAAGTATCTTGTCGGCAATGGGATCGAGGAGTTTGCCAAAATTGGTGATAAGGTTCTGTTCGCGCGCGATTTTGCCGTCGTAATAGTCTGTGATGGCGGCCGCCGCAAACAGGGCATAGGCGACCATATAGCAGATGACGTGGTCAAACGACATCAGCACCACAAACAGCGCGGCCAGCACACACCGCGCCACTGTAAGCATATTCGGAAGATTCATACCGGTGTTATTCTAGCAGATTGCAGGGTTCCGCGAAAAACGGCGGCGCCTGCGCGGTATCGTCTCCGGCGCTCACCCCATTTTTTCAATGCGGCGGCAGTGACGCTCCCCGCCGCTGAAAGGCGTTTCCAGCCAGATTTTGACAAGTTCACGGCACTGGGGCAGCGTGAGTGTGCGGCGACCGAGACACAATACGTTTGCGTCATTGTGCTCGCGGGACAGCCGCGCCATTTCCGGGGTGACGCAAACGGCGGCGCGTATGCCGCGATGCCTGTTCGCGGCCA
>DSBB01000283.1 GCA_011046175.1 Candidatus Hydrogenedentota bacterium
GAAGAGAAGGAGTCTATCTTTGCCAGATTGTTTTGGGACACTACTCTCCTCCGGGCCGAACGTGAAAAGACGCTGTTTCTGTATCTTGAAGACCAGCAGAACCTGCACCCCCGAACTGACCCTGGAACTCATTTTTCCCGAAGGACTCGATTTACTTAATGCTGCATCCAGAGCTGTATCGCCCATAGACTGGAAACAGGAAAAAGCGCTTACAGATATATTGATCGGCTTGCTTTGAACGTGTAGAATCACTGCTGTGCGCTGCAATATCCCATTCGCCGCATCATTTCCACAAATGGATAAAGGAATGTACCATGAAATCTACACCATCGTTGCTGTTCCTTTTCGGGTTGTGTTGCGCGGGGTTCGCCCCGTCTTCGGCTGATGCGGATGGAAACTTCCGAGTGTTGCCCATGGCCGAGTACCGCGACCGGATGGTGACGGCGTGGCTGGGTCAGATGGCGGGGGTCGGCTGGGGCGGCCCGACGGAGTTCAAGTTCAATGGGAAGATCATTCCGGAATCGGAATATCCGTCTTGGGAACCGGATATGATCAACCAGTTCCATCAGGATGACCTCTATGTGGAGATGACTTTCCTGCGCACGTTGGAAACGCACGGATGGGACGCGGACACGCGGCAGGCGGGCATTGACTTCGCCAACAGCGGCTATCCGTTGTGGCACGCCAACAAGTCCGGGCGCCTCAATCTGCGCAAGGGCATTGCGCCGCCGGATTCAGGGCATCCCCAGTTCAACAATCATGCGGACGATATTGACTACCAGATAGAAGCGGATTTCAGCGGCATCATCGCGCCGGGGCTGCCGACACTGGTCATGGAATTGGGCGAAACCTTCGGGCGCGTCATGAATTACGGCGACGGGTTGTATGGCGGCGTGTTTGTGGGCGCCATGTACAGCGAGGCGTTCTTCGAGACGTCGCCCCGCGCCATCATCGCGGCGGGACTGCGCGCCATCCCCGCGGACAGTCAATATCACGAGTGCATCAGCGATGTGCTGCGCTGGCATGAGGAATATCCGGACAACTGGGAAACCGCTTGGGAACGGATCAATGAGAAATATCATCTGAATCCGGATTACAGGCGGGCTTCCTGCGGCGACAAGGGCGACTTTAATATAGATGCCAAACTCAACGGCGCGTATATCGTCATGGGGTTGCTCTACGGCGCGGGCGACCCGGACAAAACCATCGAGATTGCCACACGCTGCGGTCAGGATTCGGATTGCAATCCGTCCAATGCGGCGGGCGTGTTGTTCACGACCATCGGCGCAAAACGATTGCCCGAAAAATTCACGAGCGCGCTCAAGCGGGACGTGAAGTTCAGCCATACCGCCTATGATTTCGACGGGCTAATCGCCGTGTGCGAGAAACTGGCGCGGGAAGGCGTGGTTCGCGCGGGCGGGCGCGTAGAGAAAGACAAGGAGGGCGCGGAGGTTCTTTACATTCCCGTTGTCGCACCACAACCGGGCAAGGCCGAACAATGCTGGTCGCCCGGACCAATTGCCAACAGCCGTTACAGCGATGCGGAAATGGCGCAAATCACCGCAAAGGAGTAAGCGGCTCTATGCACGCATATCCCCTTCTTCCATTCCATTCGCCGCATATTGCTTCTATTATCCTGACCCTGTCTTGACGTGACGCGCAGGATATGGTACACTATGCCTGTTAGCACTCTATGATATTGAGTGCTAACCCGGGCGTTGCGCACAACCCCGCGCAGCGTCATTGCGAGCAAGGCAAAGCAATCTCGTTTTCCCTGATTGCCGCGTCGGACTAACGCCCTCATCGCAATGACGATGCTTGATAACTTATGATTCTTGATCATAGAAGATGACTGACAACGTGCTAACAGCGGTTTGAAATGAAAATATCGGCAATCGCATGGGTTCGGTGAAACCGAAACAAGGGATTGTGAACCATGGCGCCAAAGAAAACAGCGGCACAAAAGCCGATGCTGGACGCTCGCGAGCGGGAGATTCTCCACGCTGTGGTGAACAGTTATATCACCACAGCGGAGCCGGTGGGTTCCCGCACTGTTGTAAAGCGCTTCAATATGGACATCAGCGCAGCAACAGTTCGCAACGTCATGTCGGATTTGGAAGACTTGGGTTTCCTCCAGCAGGTGCATACCAGTTCCGGCCGCGTGCCCACGGACAACGGTTACCGATATTATGTTGACCATCTGATGCGCATCCAAGAGCTGACGCTTACGGAACGCCGGCGCATAGAACGCGAATTTTCCCAGAAAATGGAAGATGTGGACGGCCTGTTGCGGCACACGAGCCATTTGCTCGCCCTTGCCTCGCATCAGGCAAGCATCGTGGAGGCGCCGGACGCCACACAAACGCGGGTGCAGCGCTTTGAACTTATCCCGGTCGGCGAAAACAGGGTGGCCGTGTTGATGGTGGATAATTTCGGCACTGTGCGCTCCATGATTGCGACGATGACCGGCGCAGTAAAAACGCGACAGGTCGAGGCGCTGAACAATTTTTTGAACCAGAACTTTATGGGCGCCGAGATCGGCTCTCTCGCCGATTCGGTGCGCATTCGCCTTGGCGAAATACTTGAAGAACAACGCGACTTGGCGCAGCACGCTCTTGAAGCGTTTGATATGATTCCCAGGCGCCAGGAGAAACGTCTGTTTCTCGAGGGCGCGGTGCAATTGTTCGAGCAGCCCGAGTTTCAACGTGTGGAACAGGCGCGTGAAGTGTTCGGCCTGCTGGAAGAACATGACAAACTGATCACGCTGTTGCGCAAAGCCGTGGCGGACG
Source organism: Candidatus Hydrogenedentota bacterium (assembly GCA_011046175.1). Lineage (GTDB taxonomy): Bacteria > Hydrogenedentota > Hydrogenedentia > Hydrogenedentales > CAITNO01 > SLFT01. The sequence continues at coordinate 2,790 of DSBB01000283.1, forward strand.
GCGACGGCCGCGCCGTTTTCATCAGCAAGGATGACGACAAACCGGGTATTGAAGGCATAGGCGTGGTAGCCTCCGCCTACAATGTTGACGGCAAACCCGCCGGCTTCATCGGCGTGCTGGGACCGCGTCGCATGCCATACTCGCGGTTGACCGCCTTGGTGCATTACACGGCGGATATGGTCGGACGTTTCCTGACGCGGCTGGGCGGATAATTGCCCGCGCCGAACGGTCTGGAAGGAAAAGAGCGCAGGAGTTTTGGCAAAAACGATATGAGTAAACACAGGAAAAACGACAAGACAGAATTAGAAAAAATGCTTGAACGGAAACTTGCTGAAGAAAAAGAAGCCGCATCGGGAAATACTGTCTCCCATGAAGATAATGAGACCGTTGTTGAAAACAAAGAGGCCGCCGATGAAAAAGAGGCGCAAGACGCGGCCACGCTCGCGCAGCAGTTGGCCGAGCGCGCCGCCGAATGCGAACAATTGAAGGATCAGTTGCTTCGCGTTCGCGCCGATTTCGACAACTACCGAAAACGCATGTTGCGTGAAATGGACCAGTTGCGGCAGACCGCGTCGGCAAACTTGGTTCGGGCGTTGTTGCCGGCCCTCGATAACCTTGAACGCGCCTTGGCGCACGCCTCCGTCGAGGACGGTTTTGTTGAAGGCGTGGGCATGGTGTTCAAGCAATTCCAAGAGGCGCTCGCCTCGGAAGGGCTGGAACCGATTCCGGCGTTGCACGAAGTGTTTGATCCAAATGTGCATGACGCATTGGCCACGGTCCCTTCTGAAACCGTTGAGAGCGGACGCATCGTGGAGGAATATGAGCGCGGTTATCGTCTGCGCGACCTTGTGGTGCGCCCTGCACGGGTTATTGTAAGCAGCGGCGTCCCTGAAACGACGGAATGCAGCGACGAACCAGAAAACGAAACTGCGAACATCAACAACACGACAGAACAGGACATGGAAACGCAAAAATCGGAAGAAGAACAATAATGAATCACCAACAAGCAAAGGGAGAATATACAAATGGGTAAAGTTATCGGTATTGATTTGGGCACAACCAATTCATGCGTGGCCGTCATGGAAGGCGGCGAACCGGTGGTCATTTCCAACGCGGAGGGCAATCGCACCACACCGTCGGTGGTGGCGTTTGCCAAAGACGGTGAACGCCTCGTGGGCGCCGTCGCGAAACGTCAGGCCGTCACAAATCCGCAAAACACCATCTTCAGCATCAAACGTTTTATGGGACGCCGACACGCGGAAGTGCAGGCGGAAGAAAAAATCGTTCCCTACAAGGTTGGGGAAACATCAAGCGGCGATGTGCAGGTTGAAATACAGGGGAAAACGTATCGCCCGCCGGAAATTTCCGCGATGATCCTGCAGAAAATGAAAGAAACCGCGGAAGCTTATCTGGGCGCGTCTGTCACGCAGGCGGTGATAACCGTTCCCGCTTATTTCAATGATTCACAACGCCAGGCCACCAAAGACGCCGGGCGCATCGCCGGGCTTGAAGTGCTGCGCATCATCAACGAACCAACGGCCGCAGCGCTCGCATACGGTTTGGAGAAAAAACGCGACGAGAAAGTGGCCGTTTACGATCTTGGCGGCGGAACATTTGATATTTCCATTCTTTCCATAGGTGATGACAGTTTTGAGGTCTTAAGCACCAACGGCGACACGCATCTGGGCGGCGATGACTTTGACCAGCGCATCATAGACTGGTTGGCTGAAGAATTCCTGCGTGACCAGGGCATTGATCTGCGCAAAGACCCGATGGCCTTGCAACGCCTGAAAGAAGCGGCGGAAAAGGCAAAATGCGAATTGTCAAGCGCGGTAAGCACGGACATCAATCTGCCCTTTATCACAGCGGACGCATCGGGCCCGAAACATTTAAACTATACCCTGACCCGCGCTAAGTTGGAGCAGTTGTGCGACGCTTTATTGCAAAGAACCAAAAACCCCTGCTTCCGCGCCATCGAGGACGCCGGATTGTCTCCCATGGACATTGACGAGGTGATTCTTGTGGGCGGCATGACGCGCATGCCCGCTGTAGGCAAGATTGTAAAAGACATTTTCGGCAAAGAGCCGCATCGCGGCGTGAATCCGGACGAAGTGGTGTCGGTCGGCGCCGCCATTCAAGCCGGCGTATTGGCGGGCGAAGTAAAAGACGTGCTTCTTTTGGATGTCACCCCGCTCTCCCTGGGTATCGAAACGCTTGGCGGGGTATGCACCAAACTTATCGAGCGGAACACTACGGTGCCCGTGACCAAGCGACAGGTGTTTTCCACTGCGGCGGACAATCAAAGCGCCGTCACTATTCATGTGTTGCAGGGGGAACGCGAAATGGCCGGAGACAACCGAACGCTGGGCAGATTCGACCTGATGGGCATCCCCCCCGCCCCACGCGGCGTGCCGCAAATCGAAGTGTCATTCGATATTGACGCCAACGGCATCGTTCATGTGTCCGCAAAGGACTTGGGCACCGGCAAGGAACAGGCCATTCGCATTGAGGCGTCGAGCGGCCTTTCCGAACAGGAAATAGAAAAAATGGTGCGAGACGCCGAACAACATTCCGACGAGGATAAAAAACGCAAGAAACTGGTTGAGGCGCGGAACAATGCTGACACCTTGGCGTACAGCACCGAAAAAAGTCTGAAGGAGTACGGCGATAAAGTCAGCGAATCAGAACGAAAAGCGGTGGAAGATGCGCTGGCAAAACTGCGTGAAGTGATGAACGCCGATGACGCGCAGGCCATTGAATCCGCCATCGAAAATTTGAACAAGGCGTCGCACAAACTGGCCGAGGCCATGTATGCCGACGCCGCCAAGACGCAACAACAGTCAGGCCCCGAGGATGCCGCAGCAAGCGGACCTGAATATGTCAATCCGGACAATTCAAAAAGCGCCATGGACGCTGATTTTACTGTTGTGGATGACGACGAAAAGGGTAAGGATACGGATAACAACTAAATTTGAAAACACCGCTGCCCGGGGTGTTCGTTCTGGGCAACGTTGCCAGCAATCGGGATATTTGTCATGCCGATGTCAACAGATTTATATGAAATACTGGGCGTTTCCAAGAGCGCCAGCCAAGACGAAATTCGGAAGGCATACCTGAAACTCGCCCACAAGTATCATCCGGACAAGACAGGCGGCGACAAAGAGGCTGAAAAAAAACTCAAGGAAATCAATGCCGCATACGACATTTTGAAAAACCCCGAAAAGCGCAAACAATATGATCAGTTCGGAAGTACGGACGGTCAACCGTTCAGCGGTTTCGGCCAAGGTTTTGGCGGCGATTTTGGCGAGTCGCCCTTTGGCGATTTATTTGATATGCTTTTCGGTCAGGGCGGACGCCAAGGAGCGCGCAGCGCAAACCGTCCGCAACCCGGACACGATTTGGAATATGAACTCAGCGTCACCCTGGAAGAAGTGGCGCGGGGCTGCAAGAAAACCATCTCATTCTCACGGCCCGAGACCTGCGGCGCCTGCGGCGGCAGCGGCGCGGCCAAAGGATCGTCTCCAGAGACGTGCCCCCAGTGCCGCGGCGCAGGCGAGGTGCGCATGGCGCACGGCGTGTTCAGCATGAGCCAGACATGTCCGCGTTGCCGGGGCGCCGGACGCATTATCACAAGGCCCTGTCAAAACTGCAACGGCTCGGGGCAGGTGCGCACTAAACGCGAGCTCAGCATTGACATACCGGCGGGTGTTGACTCGGGAAACAGGCTGCGTATCGCCGGCGAAGGCGAAGCGGGCCGCATGGGGGGAGCACGGGGGGATTTGTATATTCGCATACGCGTATTGCGGCACGATTTCTTTGAGCGTATGGGGCTGAACTTGGTTTGCGAAGCGCCCATTACCATTTCCCAAGCCGCACTCGGCGCTACAATTCGGGTACCCACCATAAACGGCATGGCGGACCTCAAAATTCCAGCTGGAGCGCAAACAGGTACGCAACTACGGCTGCGCGGCCACGGATTGCCGGACATGCGCGGCTATCGGCAGGGTGATCAATTGGTTGTCATCCAAGTGGAAACACCGCAAAAATTATCCAGGCGTCAGCGGGAATTACTGGAAGAGTTCGAGAGTTTGAGCAATAATCGAACCTACCCCAAATGCGATCAATTCAAAAATAAAATCAAAGCCACTGGACATGCTTAACCGTCCCTTCCATAAATAGGGACGCGGCCCTTTATAGTTTAAATCATATATTGTGCATGCTTCCCCATCTCACTTCCCTCCCCAAACAGCCACCCAAAACAGGTATAATATCTTTGCAGGGATGTGATATAATTACCGTAGTGATGAAGGGTTTACTTGCGGAACGTTGTGGAAGGGCATAAATAATTCGAGTACCTTGTTCGTTTGAGGCAACCATTATTAGTATCGCCTATTATTAAAAAAATGAGTATTTAATATTAACAACTGCGAGGGACTGCTATGCCAAAGAATACTGAAAACAAATCTACTCTATCACCGGCCCCTGGCAATACGTCTCAACGGCTATTATTCGATTTTATCCGAAAATCTCCTTTTCCTTATTTGATCATAGATGAATCTGGAACCATTGTTGCAACCAGTTTCGCCCTTAATAAACTGCTGCGTTACGCTGTTCCGGATATTGGCCAATTGCCATTGACTAATATCATTGCCCCTGATTCCAAGAAAATTTATTTTGAATCATTTCGAAACTTTTGCGGCAATGACTGCTCCTATGAACTACCAATCACGTTTGTCCGACAGGATGGCGTGTTTATCTGTGTACGGTTGCTTCGTCACACGTCCCTCATATCCGAAACCGGAGCCAAGCAC
>DSBB01000032.1 GCA_011046175.1 Candidatus Hydrogenedentota bacterium
ATACAAAGACGCGCGGGTGGTTGACTTTTTCCGTCAGGCGCGCGCGTCCGGAAGGCTCGTTGTGCCGGTGATGAACAAGGCAAACCCGAACAATGATTTTGCGGCGCCGCGCGCGCAACTGGCCGAGTTTATCCACGACGCGGGCTTGGACGCGCCGGTTTGTTTTGTCATTCCCTTCGATTATGACCTCGAGTTCGATTGCAACCGCGATATTCACGCCCTGGACGAGACGGTCACCCTGAAAGAATACCTGCTCGCTCTTGATGTGGCGGATATCAAACGAAGCGTCTACCGCGATACATTGGAATTTTTCCTTTACGAATCAGCCCGGTTCCTCGATCGCTTGGATGAAATCAGGGAACGCCTCGCCACCGTGGCGCCGTCTTTTGAAAAACAGGCGCATTCGTTGGCTGCGGCGTATAACCCGCAGCCGGGCGAGGAAATGGGCAAACTTCTTCACGAACAAATACGCGCACAGCGTTCCGCAGTGGTTCGTGGTATTGCGCGGGTTAATGACACGGCGTTGCGCGGTTTGTATCCGGTGACGCGATTCCTGAAGCAACGGGTGCTTGGCCTTCCGACAAAAAAAAAGGTTTCCGAAGCGGAACGACTCCGCCTGTTGCGCGAACATCAGCAGCGTCATATCGAACGCATCGCCAACGACTTCTCGTCCTTGCTGCTTGAAAATGTGCGTGACATGGAACCGCTGGCGGGCGGCCTTATGCGTTCCGGTGTGGAGGAAACCGATTTTGACGCTGCGGTGAACCAGGTGGTTGACGCTGTGCTGGGACATGAAGACGATCTGTCCGAGGCATTCAAGGAGCATGTGGCGCGCACCATCACCGATTGGTGGCGCGACAACCCCGCGCAACGCCGTTTCCTGTTGGAGTTGGATGCAGTCATGGTTTTTGCGCCGACCGCCATTGCCGTGCCCCTTGCCGTCTTCAGCGCCGGCGTCGGGGCGCCGGAAATCATGGCGGCGGCAAGCCCTATGGCTGGCGAGTTTGTGGCCCGCATCATGGAGAGCAAATTTTCTGAGCAGTGGGTGGGGCTGTTGCAACCCTGGCAACAGGAGCAACGGGAAAAACTGGCTGACAGCCTGCATCAATATATAACCCGGCCCGCGGTAAACACGGTGAACGACGCCATAACCTTGTTCGACTGGGGCTATAGTGACAAACTAAGGAGATACTGGGAACTGTGTCAAAGGGGCTTACAGGAATCATAGACGCGCTTGAGACGCTTGCGGCATACGCCGGCCCCTGGCGGATACTGCGTGGCGAAACCAAATTGCTGCAAACGCGGCTGGCGGAGCTGCGCGAGCGCGAGAAGCGGCTGGACGACGTGCTGCTGGTGGCGCTGGTGGGCGGTTCCGGCGTGGGAAAGTCCACCTTGCTCAACGCGCTTGCGGGCGACCAGATTGCCGCCATGTCGGAGATGCGTCCCTGCACTTCCGCGCCCACGGTTTACCACCCGCCGGGCATGCAGTTCGCCTTGAACCACCTGACGGGCGTCAATCACGTGGCGCGGTCGGCGCTCGAGCATATTGCGCTCATTGACACGCCCGATTCAGACACCATCGTAAAGGAGCATCGGCGTATTGTTGAACAGGCGCTTCAGGAATGCGATCTTATACTGCTGTGCGCGGACAGCGAAAAATACCTTGATGAAGCGACATGGTCGCTATTGAGGCCGTTGCAGGGTCAGCGCGCCATGGTGTGCGTGGAAACAAGGGTGATGCGCGCCGACGACGCCATAAAGCGGGACTGGCTGAAACGGCTGGAGGAAAATGGATTTTCCATCGAAAACTATTTCCGCGTCAATGCGTTGCGCGCGCTTGATCGCAAACTGTCGGGCGGGTCGCGTCCGCCGGACGCCGAAGAGTTTGATTTTGCCGGGTTGGAGCAGTTTCTGCGCCATGAATTGGACCGCGAGCGGGTGGCGCGCATCAAGTCGTCGAACGCCGCCGGATTGCTCGCGCGCACGGTGAACCGCCTGTATGAACAAATTCAGGCGGAAACGCCGCGGCTGGCCGCGTTGCAAAGCGCCATTAACGAGGCCGACGAGACATTGTCTCGCGCCACATTGCGGCATTTTACGGCGGGGCCGCTTGCCGAATCGCATTTGTGGGTGCAGGCGCTCGGGCGCGAGGTCGGTTTGCGCGCCAAAGGCGGCATAGGAACCTTGTACAAAATTCTGGAACTGGCGCGCTCCCTGCCGTACCGTCTGCCGGTATGGCTGCGCCTCGACTTGTACCACGGCAACGATATTGCTAGGGCAACGGCGTTGTTTTCCAAAACGGCGGACGGTAACGACGACGCTTTGCCGGAATCACTACTGTCGCATTATGAGGGGCTGCACAGCGAGTTGCGCATGCGCTTTATTCGCGCCGGTTTTGACATGCCGGCCAATTCCACCGACGACGATTATCAACAGGAGCTGAACCGACGGGTGGACGGCGTATTCGGCGGCGCCGTACACGAGCGCCTGGCCGCCCGGGCGCGGCTGATTGCCGCGTGGCCGGCGGCGGTGGCGCTCGACAGCCTGCCGGTGGCGTTTATCGGATACACGGGCTTCCTGATTGTGCGCGCCTATTGGGAGGGCAATCTCCTGCCCTCCACTTCTTTTCTTCACTCGGGAGCGGTACTGGTGATATTGATTGCGGTTGAAGTGGCCTTGCTGTCCGTCTGCGTGCGCCTGTCGGCATGGGGGGCGCGGCGCCGGGGATTAACTGATTTGAAAAAAGCGCTGGTCATGCCCGGACTGGCGTTCAGGCGCGAAAAGCAACTGCTCTCGGAAGTAGAAGGGATCGTTGACGTCATTCATCAGTTGCGGGCGCAGATCAACAACCCGTAGACGCGCCCGGGTCAGCGCAAATGTACCGCGCCAATGCGCGTTGTCTCGTTGGGGGCGACATACGTCTCGGGAATTTCCACCACGCCGCCCGAGGCAACCTTGATGCGAATCACATACTCGCCGGGCGGCACGCGGTGGAAAGTAACTTTCCCGTTGTCATCCGTATCAGCCGCCGCAGGCCACCACGGGCCATGGACGGGGTGAAACAACATCATCCCCGCGTTTTCACGGGCAATTGGCGCGCCATCGGGAGTAAAAAGCGCCGCTTCGACGCTTGCTGATTCGACCATGCGGATCACAAGCGTCTCACGCACCGCGCCGCCTCCCGGCAACACATCAAAAAAATTGTTGGGAAAATAAAGCAAATTAGGGTCCCAGGCGCGAAGCGCCAATTTTTGTTCAACCGGGAATCGGATGCGGCTTTCCCCGTTGGCGTCCGTGGGCGGACCGGATGCAATGGGCTCGTCAAAGGCGTTCGGATGCAATGTCGCAATGGGTATCATCCCCGACAATGGCGCGCCTGACAACGTAACCACGCGCATCGGCGCCGTCGTATATTCCTGCGGCGCGACTGTTTCCGACGGCGCCGCCTGAGACGCTGCCGATGGCGTTGTCGGCTCCCGGGCTTCACGGCAGGAGCATGCGGCGAAAAACACGGGCATAATTCCAACGAGACACAACAGGCGCCGTCGAACGACGATTAATGTTTCCAATGAATACGTTTGCCGCATGATGATATGCTCCGCAAGGGGCGCCACCGAATGCCTTTTACTGACCATTTCTTGCCGTATTGAACTGCGTATCATGGAGCCGGCGGTACAGGCTGTCCCTTCCAAGAAGTTCCTCCATGGTTCCCTGTTCCGCGATGCGTCCGCTGTCCATGACAAGAATCCTGTCCGCTTTCTGGATAGTGGACAGGCGATGGGCGATGACAATGGTTGTGCGTCCCTCCACAAAATGGTCAAGCGCTTCCTGGATCAGGCGCTCGCTTTCCGTGTCGAGGCTCGATGTCGCTTCGTCGAGAATAAGCAGCGCCGGGTCCTTAATAATGGCGCGGGCAATCGCAAGCCGTTGACGCTGTCCGCCGGACAATGTGCATCCCGATTCGCCGATGACCGTATCGTAGCCCCGCGGCAAATGTCGTATAAACTCATCGGCGTAGGCGGCGCCCGCGGCGTTTCGAACCCGCGTATCGTCGTAAGAATCACGTCCGAAGGCAATGTTGGCGCGTATGCTTTCGGCAAACAGGATCGTGTCCTGAGTGACAATACTCATCTGTTCGCGCAAGCTCGCAAACGTCGCGCCCCGTATATCTTTTCCGTCAATATATACCGCGCCCCGGGTCGGATCGTAAAACCGGGGCAACAGTTTGACGAACGTGCTTTTCCCCGATCCGCTTGGCCCCACCAGCGCCACCATTTCGCCTTTTCGTATTTCGACGGTGATATCCGTAAGCGCTTCCCGCTCGCCATCATAACTGAAATGGACGTTCTCGAATCGGATACTTTCGCGCAACGGCTCGATATCCACTGCGTCAGGCGCCTGCTCAATGGCGGGCTTCATGTCAATAAACTCAAAACATCGCTCCGCGCTGGCTACACTGGTCTGGACAAGATTGTTTACGTCGGAAAGTTTCCGCACGGGATCAAGCATCATGGCGAGGGCAAAATACAACTGCACCAAATCGCCCGCGTCAAGCAAGCCCGCTTCGACACGGCTTCCGCTGAACAGGACAAAAGCGACAACGCCCAGAACAAGCAGGAACTCGGTAAGCGGGCCCGTCGCGGCATGGAGCGTTACCATGCGGAGCAGGAACTTGCGCAGCCGGGCAATCTCGCGCTTTACCCGGGCCACCTCGTAGGACTCCATATTATAGCCCTTGATAATGGCGATGCCCTTGATGGTCTCATTGACGACGGTGGCCATGCCGGCGATTTTCTGCAAGGACCTGCGAACACTGGAACGCATCTTTTTGCCGATGCTGATGAGCGTGTATAACACAAGCGGCAGGATGCACACCCCCACCAGCGTCAATTGCCAGTCCACTGAAAGCGCAACGGCGAGAAACACGCCCACCTTAATTGGCTCGCGCATGAGTTTTACAAACACACCCTGCAGACCGCGGTTCACCATGAAAATGTCGTTGGTAAACCGGGACAGTATTTCGCCCGAGCTATGCATCTCGAAAAAACCAACGGACTGGCGCATAAGATTCTCATACATGGCGCCGCCGAGATCGGTGGTAATGTTGGCCCCGATTGAACCGGCAAGATATTCCTGAATAAAGCGCGCGACGCTCATTATAAAGGCAAGAAAAAGCATCAATCCCGCGGCAATTACAATGGCGCGCATACGGTTCGCGCGCATGCTCATCGCCTTCGCAAGCACCCAGTCGGAAAGGCCGTCGGGCCCCCAGCCGACCACGCGACGCATGGTTTGCGTCATATCGCCCACGTCACGGGAAAGCTTCAGCGCAGGGTCTTCAAGCGTTGCGTCTTCCGCAACTACGGCGGGCGGTTCGTAAAAAGTGACACGAATGATTGTGCCCACGGCAACAAGCATCGCCCCAAAGGAAGCCGCGATGACAAGCGCAAAAAACAGGGATGTTACCAGTCGCATTTTATAGCGCCAGGCAAAGGTAACGAGTCGCGAATAGGCGTGCCACGCGGAGTGCTTCATTGCTTTTCCGGTCGTGGGCGCGCCCTCGAATGTGCCGCCAGAGATTATCATTTTTAGACAGGCATTCTCCAAATATTCCAAGGGGCGCAATCATACCACAGCACCTTGCGCATGCGCAAAACCATACGAGGACAAAAGGAATTTCTCCACACCTTAAAAAAAAGATGAGAAAAAACTTGACTTTAGATTTCAAATATGGTATAAGCCGTGCTCAATTATGCGTAGGAAACGCGTTTTTCCTTTATTTATTTCCCCCAACACATTTTAGAAAGTGAGGTGAATACGTATGAAGTGCGCATTATGCAACGAACACATTGATGATAACGAGTTCTTGTTTGACGACGCCTTTGAAATTGACGGCGAATGCTGGCATGCCGAATGTTATGCGGAGTACTACGGCGAAGAACTGGAAGAAGCCGTCTAGCCGCAACTCGTTATAGACAAGAAAGTATACCTCGGTCTCAAATGCGCGACCGGGGTTTTGCTTTTTATCCGGAATTATACATATAATTCCGATTGTTATTGTCATATAAATGCAGGGGGAAGGAAACATGTAAGGAGGAAATCAGTATGACGGATAAAACCAATAAATTCAGGTTGGGAACGCTGGCGCTTCACGCGGGACAGGCTGCCGATCCGACTACCGGAGCGCGGGCCGTGCCGATTTACCAAACCAGTTCCTATGTGTTTCGCGACCATGAGCATGCCGCAAATCTCTTTGCCTTGAATGAGTTCGGCAACATCTACACCCGCATCATGAATCCAACCACGGACGTATTCGAGAAGCGTATGGCGGCGTTGGAAGGCGGCGCCGGCGCGCTGGCGCTGGCGTCAGGTTCGGCGGCAATTACGACCGCTGCGCTGAACATCACGAAGGCAGGCCAAAATTTCGTGTCCTCACAAACCCTGTACGGCGGCACCTATAATCTTTTTGCCCACACGCTGAAAGATTTGGGCATTGAGGCGCGTTTCGTGGATGCGTCCGAACCGCAGAACTTTGCGAAGGCCATAGACGCCAACACGCGGTTCCTGTTCGTCGAGACCATTGGAAATCCCGCAAACGACATTGTGGATTTCGAGGCGATAGCCGCCGTGGCCCATGATTACGGCATCCCGCTTTTTGTGGACAACACCGTGGCGTCGCCGTTTCTTTTCAGACCTATTGAACACGGCGCGGACATCGTCGTGCATTCCGCCACTAAAGTCATCGGCGGCCACGGCACATCCATTGGCGGCGTCATTGTGGACAGCGGCAGATTCGATTGGAACAACGGCAAGTTCCCTGAGTTGACCGAACCGAATGCCAGCTATCACGGCATGAAATTCTATGAGCACTTCAAAGGCGTCGGCAACATCAGCTATATTTTGAAAGCGCGTGTAACATTATTGCGCGACATGGGCGCATGCCTGTCGCCGTTCAATGCCTTTCTGTTCCTGCAGGGACTTGAGACGCTGCATCTGCGCGTTGCCCGGCACAGCGAGAACGCCTTGGCCGTGGCAAGATTCCTGGAAACCCATCCCAGGGTGGCGTGGGTAAACTACCCCGGCCTTTCCAGTCATCCCAGTCATGAACGCGCAAAACGCTATCTGCCGCGCGGCCAGGGCGCAATACTCGGCTTCGGCATCAAGGGCGGTTCCGATGCGGCGGTGAAGTTCATCAACAACTGTCAGCTTGCCTCGCATCTGGCCAACATACTCGACGCCAAGACGCTTGTGATACATCCGGCAACGACAACTCATCAGCAGTTGTCGCCTGAGGAACAACGCGCCGCAGGCATCACTCCGGAATTTGTGCGCGTATCCGTGGGCATCGAGGATGTGGAAGACATCATTGACGACTTGGACCAGGCGTTGGCGCGGAGCGAGATTACGGATTAGTAACTTGTCGGTCATTTTCTATGATCAAAAAAAAGAAATCGGGTATGTTGTTCACGCTTCAGCGTACGGATATGGCACGCAAACCCTGAGTCATACACGCAACCCCGCACGCTGAAGCGTGAACAACATACGAAGAGAATAGTCAAATTTGGGTTGCGGG
>DSBB01000205.1 GCA_011046175.1 Candidatus Hydrogenedentota bacterium
AACGTTACCGTCATTCCCGTGAAAACGGGAATCCAGAAGATACAAGAAGAACTGTTAACGCCAGATGGATTCCCGTTTTCACGGGAATGACGGTAGTCGTGGTCAATAGGTCAAACTGACAAAAAATTGTCAGCCAACCGGTGTTAAGCGCCTAATGGACCGCCCGTATTGGGATAAAAGGATAACGGGATATTATGAAAAAGAACCTTTTGAAAATCGCGATGAAGCGGCGCGAGTTTTTGCAGGCAACCTCGGCATTGGGTTTGGGAGCCCTGACATCGGCGCGCGCCGTTGAGAGTCGGAAACGGATGAACATCCTGTGGATTGTGGTGGAAGACGCGTCGCCCCATCTCGGGTGTTATGGAGAAAAAGCCGTCCATACGCCGAATCTGGATTTGCTGGCGGCGGAAGGGGTGCGTTTCGAGAACGCTTTTGTCTCCTGTCCCGTATGTTCGCCCTGTCGCTCGGCGTTGGTTACGGGTATGTATCAGACGACCATCGGCAGTCATCACCATCGCAGCCAGGGCAAAGACTTGAAACGGGGCGGCAACGCGGCCTATTACGACAGTTATCGCCTGCCCGCGGCCATTCCGCTTGTGAGCGATTTGTTTCGAGAGGCGGGATACTACGTGTGCAACGGCGCGGACGCGGACGCGAAACGCCCCGGGAAAACGGACTACAATTTTTTGCCGGACCGGGAACTCTATGACGGCGCGGATTGGCGGAACGCCCCGGCGGGCACGCCGTTTTTCGCCCAGATACAGTTGAAAGGCGGGAAGTCGCGCCCGAAAGAATTTGATGCGGGCGATTTTGAACTGCCGCCCTACTATCCGGAAGACGACGTTATTCGCAGGGATTGGGCGGAATACCTGGGGTGTTGGGAGCAAACGGACCGGGAAGTGGGAACAATTATCAGCCAACTCAAGGAAGCGGGAAAATATGACAACACCGTGATAGTGTTCCTTACGGATCATGGCATCTCACACGCACGGGGAAAACAGTTTCTTTATGAAGAAGGCATTCGCATTCCCTTGATAGTCCGGTTGCCGGATGACCGAATGAGCGGGACGGTGCGACGTGATTTGGCGACGCATATTGACCTCGTGCCCACATCATTGGCTCTGGCGGGCGTTCCAATACCCGCGCACCTTCAAGGGTGTGACTTGTTTGCGGATGAGTACAAGGAGCGTTCCTTTGTGGCGGCGGCGCGCGATCGGTGCGACGAAACGTTGGATACGATTCGTTGCATTCGCACGGCGCGATACAAGTATATCCGCAACTTTCAATCTTTTCGGCCCCATCTGCAGCACAACCAATACAAAGACGGCAAAGAGATTGTGCAGCGGCTGCGGGAACTGCACGCGGCGGGAAAACTGAATCCGTTGCAGGCCAGCCTTTTTGTTGCTCCCCGGCCTGTAGAAGAACTTTACGATCTTGAAAAGGACCCTTATGAGACTGAGAATCTCGCGCACAGGCCGGAATATGAAGAAATAACGGCGCGACTGCGCAGGCAATTATACGAGTGGATGGCGGAGACGCGCGATCCCGGCCTTTTCCCGGAACCTATTCTTGAGGACATGGGACGGAAGCATGGCAATAAATACGCCGCACTGCAAGCGGTCGCCCCGCAACAACTGCCGGTTCTGATTGAAACCGTTGAGGCGGGAGAAAGCGGCAACACAGCGGCGCTTCTCGATGCGTTGCAAGCCGATGTCCCCGCGCAGCGTTACTGGGCGGCCACGTGGCTTGGAAACATAGGCGGAGACGGCGTGATTGCCGGGCTGGAAAACGCCGTAAAAGATGAAACGTCCGTGGTGCGGGTGGCCGTCCTTCTTGCGTTATGCAGGCTCGGTCAAGCGGGGCGATATCTGCCGGCGCTGGTGGAACTGATTGACGACGCGAATCTCACCACTGGCATGTATGCCATGGACGCCATAGAGCAGACGGGCATTCTGGGAGAGGTTGCCGCCGCCGCCGTGGACAAGGCGCTGGCGTCTCCTTTTGATTCAACCCAACGTTATGGAAAGCGCATGGCGGCAAAACTCGGCGGGTAAGAGGCGTTCTGTCGCCACGGCAGCTGTCGGGTGCGGGAATAATTGCCCGGACGGCAAACCGCATAATGCGCGAGAGGCCGTGTCACGTGTTTGATCTATCGGCTTCATCCTTGTCGGAATGGGAATAAATCGAGACGTCATGATATTTCCCATGCAGATAGAGCGCTTGTCGCCGGACGCCCAACCGCTTGAAGCCCAAGGCTTCAAGACATGTCGCAAGCCCGGTTTCGGCGGATGTAACGGGCGTCAGGATTTGCGCCAGTTGTTGGCTTCGTTTCATTTCTGTCAGCAGCGTGCGCAGCGCGCGGCGGACGCCGGATTCTTCATACGCCTTTTTGTCGCGCATATACAGCCACGCCCAGGCAAGTCCGCGGATGGTCGTCGCCGGTCGCGCCCTGAGCAAGCCGCAGGGAGCGCCGTTGGGACGGGTCAGCACGAATTCCTGTTCCATGCCGCGCGGATGCAGCGCGTCCATCTCCCGGTCGTAGCGTGTTGCAAGCAAGAGGCCGCTCTCGTTGCAAGTGAAATAGGCGGCGTTGTTCCAATTTTCCCATTTCACCAGCCATTCGGCGTCGCTTTCCCGCAGCGGTCTGGGAATCAACCGCATCTGATACGCGGCTTTTGCCGTTTGCAGCCAGGACATTTTTTTGCCGCCGCGTATTGCCCGGGCGACATGGGAGAAGTCCACGTCTGCAGAGGAAAGCGTGTTAAATGCGTCTATCAAATGGGCAAGCCACAGACGTTGCCCGTCGCACCAGCGCGGGTCGGGCGTATTGACATGCCCCGTCCGCCGGTGGTGTATGATCGCATGCCCCCCGCCGCACAAGCACCGCGCCCAACATTGCCGGCAGGCCGGCATCAGCGCGGCGCTTATCTGCTCGAAAGGCCGCAGCGCTTCGGGCGCGCGGCGCCCCTCGATCGCCGAACCCAACCGGAACCGCGTTTCGCCCAAAAACTCGGGGGAGGGAAAGACGCCCCCGTCTCCGTCTACGGCAAGTTCACGCCGGCCCGCGCCGTCGGCACGCCGCACGGGCGCGCCCTGATGCACCGCATCAAAGAGCGAGGCGAAGGGTTCCGCGCGGAAATAGCGGCGCTGCAACAGCTGTTCGGCGTACCATGCGGCATTTGCGCGAAGGGCGTCCGCCATGTCGGCGGGGTCAATCTGCGGGTTTGCGGCATACGCGCCGGGAATATCCAGGAAGATGTCGCGGTATCCGGCATTGTAAAGGTCTTGCAGCAGCGTGTGAAAGGCAGCGCTGTTCGGACGCGCCACCAGCCTGAAATCAGAAACCGTTTGCTCTCGCTTCAACACAGCGGCTGCCTTGCGCGCCTTGGCGCCTGAAAGCGCAAGAACGCGAGAAATGTCTGCGGCGCTATCCCCATCCTCGCGCAACGCAACATCAAGGTTGTATTCCGCGGCGTCAGGTTTCAAAGGCACGCTCAGGCGCAGTTGAATTTCAGCGCCATGACATCTTGTCGCGGCCTGTAAACGTTTGAACACGCGGCCCACAGGTTCATGGTTGCCCGCGCGCGCGGCGGACTCCTTATCGTATATCAGCTGCAGCGTGAGGTTATTGTGCGTTCCGGACGCGGCAAGCAGCAGTGTCGCCGCCGCGTCAACACGCTCCTCGAGGGGCGCAATCCCGCCTGTTGCCATGACGCTGATTTTATTTATGCCGGTCCTTTCCGTCGCTTCTCGCAGCAACTCCTCGTCCTTTGGGGCGGCCAGTATGGCCTTGGTGACGCGGAGCCACTCGAGTTCACCCACCACCTCTTCGAGGTCCTTGCGCGGATGTTTGTCCCGGAGCAGATAATAAATTCTGTTCACCGGTTCGCGGGGGTAGTATTCAAGGACATCCCAGGAAATGTGGTCGCACTCGAAACAAAAGCATGTGGATGGGTCTATGACAAAGCGCCGCCCGCCGATTTGGAATCTGTGCAACAACGGCGATGCCATCAGTAACTCCCGAGCGTGCCTTTTGACCGGCTGTAATCTTCCATGAAGCGGAAGACGACAAGCCCGATTACCGTCCAGAGAACACAACTTGCAATAAGCCAATAGAAAGAGGGATAAAGGAAAACGGAACGAAACACCTCGATGGGTTCGCCGTTGACGGCGGTGATGGTGGTCATCTGGTTCTTTATGAGCACATATTTCAGGCAGATGGTGGCGTCGGTAATGGGCAGCATGTGCAGGATGAAAGCCAGCGGCCAAGGCTGATTGAGAATTTCCTCTCGCGCAAATACGGCCAACGCAAACAAGCCCATGCGCAACAAAATCGCCATCTGCCCCACCTGCTTGAACACCAGCACCAAGCCGCCCACCATGAAGCCGAAGCCGACGAGATTGAAAAAAGTGAGCGTCAACAACACAAGAATGGGGATGGTGTCCCAGTGCAGCATGCCGCCTACGCTCCATGTTACCGCGAAAACCATTATGCCGGAGGACAGCACCGACGCCACGGAACCGACCACGGTCTGCGCAAGGAAATTGACCGCAAGGCCGTGGGGACTCATGCATAGTTGCTCGAGCACGCCCGTGGCGGCCATGCCCTGCAAGCCCTGGGTGAACATGCCCACCACGCCGAAGGCATACATGCCGATAATGAAGCCCAGCACGAAATTGGTGGCGGCGGTCGGATCGTCAAAGCGGCTCAGGCCTTCCTCGATGCCGGGACGGCTGTAAATAAACCCGGCTATCAGCACCATCAGCATGCCGTAGCCGATGACCATTCCTGTGAGCGTGCGGAACCAATAACGGCGCATGATAATAAAAGAGCGGACAATTTCCGCCTTCATTACCAGTAAAAATGACATGACGTTCCTTTCCGTTATTCAGAGGGCTGGTCGGACGCCGTCAGACGCAGGAATATGCTCTCGAGATTTTGTTGCCGTTGTGTGATGGCGCGCAATTGATAGCCGTCCTGTTCCAGTTTCCGGGTTAATCCGTACAGGGCCGCTGAACGCGGTTCCAATTCGGGCGTGAGATGCGCCACCAGCGCGGGGCCGTCCAGACCTTCTTCCACTTCCGTCCTGACAACGCCCGGCAATTCCATGAACGCTTCCGGGGCGGGCGGACGTTCCACCTTGAACACGAAAATCTGCTCGGAAAACACGTCCAACAGTTCTTCCGTGCGTTTGCAGGCGACCAATCTGCCGTGGTTGATAATGCCGATGCGGTCGCATAATTCCTGCGCCACGTGCATGTCGTGGGTGGTGACCAGCACGCTGCGTCCCTGGTGGCGCGTCATCTCCATCACCTTGTCCTTGATGGCGCGACTGCTCTGCACGTCGAGTCCCGTGGTGGGTTCGTCCAGCAGCAACACCTGCGGGTCGGCGATGAGGGCAATGCAAATAGCCAATTTCTGTTTTTGTCCCCGGGACAGGCGGCGCACCTGCACATTCTTTTTGTCCTTCAATCCGATGAAATCCAGCAGGTCATGGGCGCGCTGCTTCAATATGGGGCCGCGCACGTCCTTCAGCATGCCGTAATACACCAGATTTTCCAGCGGGGTCAGGGGCCAGATGCTGGTGCGCGTGCCTTCAAGCACCACGCCGACGCGGCGCAACACCTGTTTCCGCTTTTTGTCCACGTCCAGCCCGTCCACCAGCGCTTGCCCCTTGTCGGGGCGCACCAACCCGGAAATCATCTTCACCATGGTGGTTTTGCCCGCGCCGTTCGGCCCAAGCAGCCCGAAGATTTCGCCGCGCTGAATGCCGAAGGTGACGTCGTCCGCCGCGCTTACATTGCGCCTCTTGAAGAAGCGGCGTTTGCGCGTGTCCTCGTCCACGGGAAACAGATGCCGTGTCGTAAACACCTTGTGAATATGTCGCAATTCGACTAATAGTTCTTCGGTCATGGGAACTCCGCCGCAGATGAGGCATGCTGTTTTTTGAGAATGCGCATCGCCTGTTCCGGCTCATTGTCTTCTTCCAAAAGAACACAATACTCCAGATAGGCGCTCTCCACGTTTCGCGCCAGATGGGCCAGCGTCACAATCGTCAGACTGTAGGTGTAATAATATACCATGCCGATGGCCAGTGAAAACAGGAAAAACTCGAAGGCGCACAGCCGTCCGTTTTTGAAAAAATGCTGGTGCAGTATGCAGAAGGACACGGCCGTCAACAGTATGGCGGGGACGGGGCGTCCCAGTGCGTTCGTCAGGATGTCTTGCGCCGCCGCGCGATAGACCAACTCCTCAATGATGCATACGCCGGCAAATCGAAACACCAGCTCAGGCGATTGCTTCATGAACGCGCCAATGCCGCGCAAGTCAACAAGATGGCGCGCCACATCGCCCGCATGCTGGTGGGTAATCATCAGCGACATCGCAAACAGGAAGTGGCCCAAAGCCAGTCCCAGGGCAATATCCACAGGCGACCAGAGCGCGCGCGACAACAGTCCGGAACGCGCCGCCCACCAGATTGCAATCGCCAGCAATATGAACTGGAGAACATGGCCGGGGAAGGCGGGCACATTCCGGGCGCAAGCGTTCCGGCAAAGGGCGTGCGCCGTATAGGCGCACCATATAACAATGAAGACTGTGGTCACGATTCCGCGTCCCCTTCGCGGGCAGGCGATTCGATCATGGCGCTTAACGCAACGCCCTTCGCCGCGCCCGCGAAACGCTGACGCATCGCATTAAATTCATCGCGAAGCAAGCCGTACCCGTAGGCGTCGTGAAGTTCGCCGTCGCGCCTGACATGCCTTTCCAAGGTCATTTCCCGCACCGCGCCGGCTTTCTCAAGGATTCGCCAGGAAGCCCTGTTGAAGGCGTAGACAAACGCGTTGATGCGGTGCAGGTTCAATTCGTCAAAGGCGTATTCAAGGGCGCGATACACGGCCAGCGCCGCGATCATGCCGTTGCGCCGCTCCTTCGCGCCCACATACACGTCAATGTTGCAGGAACGGTTGCGCCATGAGATGTTCTGGAGGGAAATCATGCCGAGCAGCCCGTCCTTTTTTGATTCGATGAGCAGGTATACCGCCGGAGGCATGGCTTGGCCCGCGCTGCGCCCGAGCATCATGATGATTTTCTCGCGGGTCTGGCGGGTTGATTGCGCCGGGTCGCCGTAAAGGAACATACGGAAATCCGGGTCTTCCATCCATGCCAGAATGGCGTCCAAATCATCGCGCTCAGCGCGCCGCAGATAACTGTCCGTAGTGAAACTCATGGTGTGGCAACTCCTGAAGCCGCATACTTAGAGACCGGTAAAACCAAGGTGTGGATATCATGCCACGCGCCCCCGCTGAAAAGCGCCTGCCGTTGCGTGCCCGCGCAAACAAAGCCGCGACGGTCAAGGCATTGCCGCAACGCAGGTTCCGTATCCAGGCACAGGCAAATAATCTTGTATAAGTCATAATGAACAAAGGCTTCTCCAAGCAGGTAGCGGAGTGTTTCATCGGCAAGCGGGGCGGCGTAATCCGCCTCCGACGCGAACACAAAAGCCAGTTCCGCGTAACGCGCCTCCATGTTCATGCCCCTCAGCCCGCACCAGCCGCGCAATACGCCGGCAAT
>DSBB01000276.1 GCA_011046175.1 Candidatus Hydrogenedentota bacterium
GAGCATTGCGCCGCGCGCGGGCAACCGACCGCCGCGCATTGTGGAAACACCGTCAGGAATGCTGAATGCCATCGGTTTGCAGAATGTGGGCATTGACGCCTATCTGAAAGACAAATTACCGTTCCTGCGCGAAAAGAAATGCGTAATAATCGCGAACATTTACGGCGCCGGTCCGGAAGAATACGCCGCGCTGGCGGGCAGACTTGAGGCCGAGGACGGCGCGGACGCAATTGAAGCGAATCTGTCGTGTCCGAACGTTCATGACGCGAAGAGCGCGCGCGGCGGCAGCCTTGTGGCGCAGCATCCCGAACAGGTGGCGTTATACACCCGCGCCATCAAGGCCGCCACAAAACTGCCTGTCTATATCAAACTCTCGCCCAATGTGACGGACATTGTCGAACCCGCCCGGGCGGCGCAGGAAGCGGGCGCGAACGCCGTGTCCCTGATCAATACGCTCATCGGCATGGCGATTGATCCGGAAACGCGCAGGCCCGTGTTGAACAACATCGTTGGCGGTCTCAGCGGTCCCGCCATTCGACCCGTCGCCCTGAAAATGGTATGGGACGCCGCGCGGGCATTGGACATTCCCGTCCTAGGCATGGGCGGGATATGCGCCGCCGAGGATGCCATTCAATTTCTCTTGGCGGGCGCGCGCGCCGTGGCCGTGGGCTGCGCGTCGTTCCGACGCCCCGATACCGCGCTGAAAGTGGCGCAGGGCATTGAAGAGTATTGCCGCAGCCACAATGTCGCTGATGTAAACGAATTGATCGGCGCAGTAAAACCTTAAACGCTGTATTACTTTTGCACTTGATAATGCGTTATCGTTAAGAAGCGCCCTGCAGGGCACTCCGGGATAACGCAATAGAAATGACAACAGGTTTGTGTTTTTCGCCCTTGTTGGCGAAGCGATACGCGCCCCAACAGGCAAGATAGGCCGCGCCGTGCCGTGGCGGATGATACAAAACGGTCCCATGTAAGGCAAATGAAATTGCTTCCCGCCGGTTGCGGCAGTGTGCGCGCTTTTGGCATGCGCAGCCGTCTTCATTTGCCGCGACACATCGTATGAGGAGATTTATTGCCTTATGGTTTTGCTTGAGCATGTGAAACGCCGGCTGGGGCCGGGAGTGATATTTTATTGTGAACATTTTCACGCGGCGCCCGGCGCGCGGGTGGCATTGTTTGGCCCAAGCGGCTGCGGCAAATCAACGCTGCTTAACCTGACCACGGGATTGCTGCGCGCCGACGAAGGCGTCATCCGCGTGGACGGTCAGGAGATACAGCGTTATTCGGAGAGCAAACTGGACGCTTTTCGCGGCGAACGGATAGGCTTTGTGTTTCAGACATTCAATCTGCTGGCGCCGTTCACAGCATTGCAGAACGTGATCGTAGGCATGCGCTTTGCCGATGTCATTCCCGATAAGGAATGGAAGGAACGGGCCCGCGCCATGCTCGACCGGGTCGGGCTCGGCCACCGGCTGCACAGCAAACCGGGCACGTTGAGCGTGGGCGAGCGGCAGCGGGTCGCCATTGCCCGGGCGCTGGTAAATCAACCCAGACTGATAGTGGCGGACGAGCCGACGGGCAGTCTTGACCCGAAGACCGCGGACGGCGTCATGGCGCTGCTCTTGGAACTGTGCGAACAGGAAAAAGTCACCCTGCTGCTGGTAACGCACGATCGAAGCATTGCCGACCGCCTGCCGAAGATATTCGATTGCACCGATCTGGTGAAGGAGGCGCAGTCATGAACCTCTGGAGAATCGCTTGGAGTTATCTTTGGAATCGCAAACTGACAACATTACTGACCATTTTGTCCGTGGCGCTCGGTGTCGGATTAATTTCGGCGGTGCTGACCTTGCGCGAGGAAACGCAACGGCGCTTTGAAGAGGAAGGCCAGGCCTTCGACATTGTTCTGGGCGCAAAAGGCAATCCCCTCCAACTGGTGTTGAGCTCGGTGTATTTTCTGGACGCGCCCACCGGCAACATGGATATTGCGATTTTTAATGAATTAAAGGAACATGAAGACGTGATCGCCGCCTATCCCGTGGGCATGGGAGACACCTATAAAGGCTACCGCATTGTGGGCACAACGCGCGATCTGATGGATTTCAGCTACGGCGACCGCGCGCCCTATGCGCTGGCCGAAGGACGTTATTTTGAAGCGCCCTTTGAAGCCGTAATCGGCGCGAATGTGGCGCAGGAAACCAGTCTAAAGATGGGCGCAACCTTTGTGGGAACCCACGGATTCGTGGATTCGCCCTACGCCGAAGCACACGAAAACCATCCCTACACCGTGGTGGGCATACTGGAGCGGTCGGGCAGCCCCAATGACCGCGCCATCTTTTGCGACATCCAATCCGTGTGGGATGTCCACAGTCACGGCGGGGAACACAATCACGACGACCAATGCGAACATCATCGTCCCCATGACGAAATTACCGCGGCATTGATTAAACTGGCGTCTCCCGCGATCCGCTTCGAGTTCAAAGACCTCGTCAACCGCAATTACAACGCCATGGCGGCCATACCCATACAGGAAATACAAAAACTGTATGAACAGCTGCTGGGCATGGCGAAATTGGTGTTGCTTGCCATCGGCTACCTCGTGGTGGCCATATCCGCGTTGTCCATTCTCATAGGCCTGTACATGGCCATATTGCAGCGCAAACGCGATTTGGCCATTATGCGCGCGCTGGGCGCAACGCGCGGCGAAATATTCGGCGCCGTTATTATTGAAGCGTTTTGGGTAACGCTTTTGGGTATTTTGGCCGGATGGTTTATGGGAACGCTGGTGTGTCTGGCGCTGAACCAGTATCTGGTGGCGCAAATAGGATTCCATGTGTCCGCCGTGCGGTTGACCGCCGACCTCATCGCCGCGTATTCGGCGGTTATCCTGATGGGGCTGGTTGCCGGCATACTGCCGGCATGGCAGGCATACCGCACGGATGTCGCCCGCGACCTCGCGGAATTATAAGCATTATGCGCGCCGCCCTGGATAATCTGTGTATTGAAACGCATGAGAACGCGAACAACACGCGCCCCGCGTGTCTTCTCATCATTCGGAAGCAGCGGGAAAAAATAAGAAGTTGATTTAGTGCTCGCCACACACGTATCTTTAGCTGCGTGAAAGTGTCGCTTTCACCTTCGAGTCGTTCAGGCGCGTTTGGATTCGGCCAAAACATGACACGCAAAAAAAACGTCGGTAAGGCCGGCGTCCCGAACAGCCTGTTCGCGGCTGCCCGTTAGAATCCCGGGCGGCGGCTGTCAACTTTGGAACTATGAAGGAATCATGAACTATGCGTAGACGCGCAAAACGCGACTTGGTAACATTGCTTGGAATCGTGGTCATTGTTGCGAGTATTGTGGGCGTCAACGGCTATCTGCGCCGCGCGGGTCTGCGCGAGCATTATGAACGCTTGCGCGCAATGGTCGAGACAAAGCACCGCAACGAAGGGGTGACCCTCCTGGAATGGAAAGAACTCCATCAGGTTACGGGACGGCGCGCCACCGGCGCATCGTTTCCGGAATCGTTGAAAGAGAAGGACGGACGCCTGGTAAACATAGTGGGGTTCATGAATCCCATTGATCAATTCAGAAATGTAACGGAATTCATGTTGTTGCCCGTGCCGATTGTTTGTTATTTTTGCGACGCGCCCCCGATGCGCGATATTATACAAGTGAAACTTCGCGAACCGGCAAACATGGTGAATGAGCCGGTGTTGATTGGCGGGCGGCTGCGCCTGCACGAGGGCGAGCGGCCTTTGTTCTTCTACACCATAGAAGATGCGCTGTGGAATGAAGCCGTGGAAGATGAAGAGACCACGGAAAAGGTCACCGAGCAACAACACCGGTTGCATCTTATCGAGGGATTCGGAGAGCTTCGCGGCGAATCAGGATTGCTGGATGAGCCCGAAGAAGAACTTTTGCCCGGGTATACGCCGCCCACGGAGCTGCCCGAAGAATAATCAAAGACGAGAGCGCCCGTCGAGGGCCCGCGCCAGTGTGACGGAATCCGCGTATTCAACACCCCCGCCCATGGGAACACCGTGGGCGATGCGGCTCACCTTGACCCCTTGGGCGCCAACGCGCCGCGCCAGATACAAGGCTGTCGCTTCGCCCTCAGCCGTTGCATTCGTGGCGACAATCACCTCTTTTACCTCGCCGTCTTCAAGTCGCTTCAACAGCAGATCAAGACGAAGTTCTTCCGGCCCGACACCCTCGAGCGGGTCCAAAACCCCATGCAGCACATGATACAACCCCCGGTAGGAGCCGCCTTTCTCTATGGCCATGGCGCCGGACGGTTGCTCCACCACGCAGATTGTGGCGCGGTCGCGCCGCCCGGAAGCGCAAATCGCGCATGGGCTTGTATCTGTAAGATTGCGGCAAATGGGACACCAAGAAATGTGTTCCCGCGCTGCGCGTATGGCGTCGCTGAAATCGTACACGCGCTCCGGCGCCATGGACAACAAATGCAGCGCATACCGTTCAGCCGATTTGCGCCCCACGCCGGGCAGATTCCGAAATACCTCGATAAGCCGTTCAAAATAGGGCGATTGGGTAAACATGCTCTCTCTTTTATTGTCAATCGGTCACGGATACGCCCGCGTCCATGCGCCGCCGAATTTCCTCCCACTCGTTAAATACGGCGTCGCGGGTCAGCGCATCCAAGCGGTCCGGGAAAACTTTGCCCTGCAAGTGATCATATTCATGCTGGATAATGCGCGCCAAAAAGTCACGCGCCTCGAAATCAAGCGGGGCGCCTTCGACATCACGGGCCCGCACACGAATATGGGTCGCACGCGGAACCTGCGCGTAAAGATCGGGAAGGCTCAAGCAACCTTCCTCGCCGTAGTCTTTCCCGTCCATTTCCACAATTTCCGGATTGATAAGGCACATCGGTTCGCCTTCCGGTTCGCACAACACCACAATCTGTTTGCGCAAGCCAACCTGCGGCCCCGCCAATCCGACACCGCCGTTGGCGTCCATCGTCTCCAACATGCGTTCGGCCAGCCGGTTCAACTCAGAATCGAACTTAACCACTGGAGAAGCAACTTCCCGCAAAGGCGCATCCGGATATATCACAATGTCCATAAGAGACATTAATGAATCTCCTCACTTTCAACTATCAGCAAACTATTGAAAAACGTGCTACATTGTACATCAAATACAACATTCAATGATGTTTCGGCATTCCTTACGGTTGCGCATCAACAAGACCGACCCAAACGACGGAACCGGACAAGCGAAACGGGTTTGCCCACGATTGCAAACAGCCGTGATTTAATCGTTCGGCATGCAAGCGAAGGCGGCATGCGCGACAAACCCCGAATCAATGGAATTCGGGCGTATAAAACCATGACGCTGGACATGTGCCGGCTGCATCACGGCAAAACATTGCGCGGCGCAATGAATCAATGCGTCGAACCAACGCCCCGGCAAAGGTTCATGCAAATCCAAGTAACATTACAATAATTTTATTTTTGATAAAGGCCAGAACCGCACGAGCGCCCGGCCCACTATTTGTTCCTCGGAAATGGCGTTGAAACTGCGGCTGTCCCTGCTGACGGACCTGTGATCGCCCAACACATAATATTCGCCCGGGTGAAGCAGACAGACTTTTTTGTCCCGTGTCTTTTTGCTGCTTTCCCGTAAATACGCGGATTCGTCAATCTGCCAATCATTTACACGAACGATGCCCTCGTCGAATTCAACCTTTATCAAATGGGCATCCTCGTCGCCGGTGTCCAAGCGCTGTGCGTCCACTTTATTGGTGTTTCCCTTGGGGTTAAAGGCAATAACTCGTTTTACAAGGCGTTTGCGTCCCGCACCTTCGAATACCACAATATCCGTCTCCTTGAACGGCTGTATGCCGCTGAACAAGGATAATTTGCGCAATTCGTGGGGAAGCTTAAAAACGAGGATGCGGTCGCCGTCTTCAAGGGTGGGCGACATGGATTCGCCCAGCACCTCATACCCCTCAATAATAAAAGATTTCACCACCCAGAAAACCAGCAAGAACGTTATGGCAAGCTTTATCAGTTCTAAAAACTCGCGTTTGGCTTCCTGTCGGCCTTGTTCACGAGGCGGCATATCAATCTGTTGTGTGGGGCTGTCCACAATGCCTGTTCTCCGCGCTTACTACGTCATAAAGAGAAAACGCTGCACTATTTGTAAACTGTTGTCTTCTGACTACCTGCAAAAGGCGACATCAAAAACGTCGTCACAGGTAATTATACACTGTTTTCATCGAAAGAGTAAACTGTTTGCCACAGTGTTTGGCACAGTAACACGGACGCCCCACTTTTGTGGAAATTATTTTTTCAGCACGGAATATATGTAAAAGAAGCGTTGTTATCGGTAACAAGTCTCAAAAAGTGGATGCTTCTTTTCAACAAAAAAAGGGATAATTATGAGCACAAACGAAAATCTGAAAGCGGCATTTGCCGGGGAAAGCCAAGCAAATCGAAAGTATCTCGCCTTTGCCAAAAAGGCGGAAAGCGAAGGGTTCAAGCAGGTGGCAAGGCTGTTTCGCGCCGCCGCCGCCGCGGAAACGATTCACGCACATGCCCATTTGCGCGTTCTCGGAGGCGTCAAAAGCACCGCGGAGAATCTGGAAGCCGCTGTGCGCGGCGAGGATTATGAACATCAGGAAATGTACCCCGGTTTTGTCGCCGAGGCCGAAAACGAGGGCAACAAGGCGGCGATTATGAGCTTCAAAAACGCATTGGAAGTTGAGAAGATTCACTCCGGGCTGTACGGCAATGCCTTGGAACCCGTGAAGGCCGGCAACGACCTTCCGGAAGCCCCCATTTACGTCTGCGAGATTTGCGGTAATACCGTCATTGGCGAAGCGCCGGACAAATGTCCGATATGCGGCGTGCCCAAGGAAAAATTCTTTTTGGTGGAATAATTTGGTGAATAACTGAGGGGAAACATATAATGCTTTGCCCATGACAGCACACATGGTTATGGGCAAAGCAGTTTTTTTTGAACAACCGGGCATTCGCGAATTTATTGAAAAAAGGGTTTCATGATGGCCGAAATTTCCAAAGCGTGGATATGTCTTGTATGCGGCTATGTGCATTACGGTGATACGCCTCCGGAAACATGCCCCGTTTGCGGCGCGCCCGCCACCGATTTTGAATTGCACACAACAAAGGCTGCTCCCGCAAAAAATGAAACCAGGAAATGGCGATGCGTAATCTGTGGTTATGAACACGATGGCGACAGTCCTTGTAAGTCATGCCCGCTATGCGGTGCGTCCCGAAACGATTTTGAACCGGTCGAACCAACAGCGCCGTCTGACATCGCGGGACAGGAATTGAATTCCCGTAAAATCGTCATAATAGGCGGCGGTATTGCAGGGGTCAGCGCGGCGGAACACGCCCGGTTAACAGCGCCGCATGCTGATATTGTCCTGTATGCCAAAGAACCGGAGCCGCCTTATTACCGGTTGAATCTCACACGCTATCTGGCCGGAGAGGTGGACGCGGAAGCATTACCGGTCCATCCGGCACAATGGTACGA
>DSBB01000300.1 GCA_011046175.1 Candidatus Hydrogenedentota bacterium
CTGCTCAGTCAGGCGGTGTACCACGGCAGCAGCGACGTGCATCTGGAACCGTGGAGCGATTTCTTGTCGCTGCGCTACCGGCTCGACGGCATCTTGCAGCAGATAGCGGTGATTCCCAGCGAATTCCAGCCGAAAATGATTGCGCGCATCAAGGTGCTTTCTGATTTGGTGGTGTACCGCAAGGATGTGCCCCAGGACGGACGCATAGACAAGAACAAATGTTCGTGCGCCCGGCCAATGCGCGTATCGGCGGTGCCCACCATCCACGGCGAGAAACTGGTGGTGCGCATTTTGGGCGCGGCCAAGGATTTGTATCATCTCGACATGCTCGGGTTTCCCGAACGCATCACGGACAGTATCCGCGCTTTGGTGACGCGCCCGCAGGGGACGCTGTTGCTCACCGGCCCCAGCTCGAGCGGCAAGACCACCACCATTTATGCCGCGTTGCATGAAATGATGCAACTGCAGAAGAACACGGTCAATGTGGTGTCCATCGAAGACCCGGTGGAATACGCCATGGACCGCATCTGCCAGATACAGGTGAACCCGCATGTGGAGTTCACCTTCGCCACGGCGTTGCGCTCGATTCTGCGTCAGGACCCGGAGGTGATTGTCGTTGGCGAAATCCGCGATTTCGAGACGGCGAAGATGGCGATACAGGCGGGGCTCACGGGGCATCTGGTCATCAGCACCATCCACAGCGGCACGGCGGCAGGGGTGTTCACGCGCCTGATTGACATGGATATTGAACCGTTCCTGGTGGCGTCATCCGTTAGCGGCGTGTTGGCGCAGCGGCTGGTGCGGTTGAATTGTCCCGACTGCACCACGTCCTACAAGCCGGATTCGTTGCTGCTTCATTATTTCGGATTGAAGGACAAGAAGCAACGCTTTTATCATGGCAAGGGCTGTCCGAACTGTCAGAACATCGGTTACCGCAGCCGCGCGGGCATAGGCGAAATGCTGGTAATGGACAATGAACTTTCGGAATATTTGTTGCAGCGTCCCACCACGTCGCAACTTCATGAAATGGCGGTTGAACACGGCATGATTCCCCTTGCCGAAGACGGCCTTGAAAAGGCGAAGCGCGGGATAACCACCATCGAGGAGTTGTTCCGGGTGCTGCCTTCCATCGGGTAGGCGCGGGGGAGATTCCGGATTTCAGCGCAGCCGGACGGGGCGCGGCATGGCAATCAGCCGGCGCCGGCCTGTATCGGTTTCCGCCGGAGAATGCGCGTTTCGCCCGTACGCACAGGCAGCATGATGCTTTCTTTCTGCAGCCAGCCCAGGGACGGGTCAAGCAAATCTTGGATATCGTAAAAGCCGCCAAAATACACGGCGCGTTTTCCGGCGTGACTCGCATGGAGCGCCACAATGTCGTCACGCGCAAACAACGCGTCGAAATAGCTGCGTTCAACCGGTGTCGTGTAGATGTGTTGTTCAAGAATCTGAAGCAATTCGCACAGTAACGCGGGGGTCAGCCCGGGTTCGGCGACATACACCGAAGTCCATCCCTCGGGCAAGGTGACAATGGCCACGCTTCCTTTGTCCTTAGCGTTCACATACTGCGCCAGAAAATCCGTTTCCTCTTCCGGTTCGATATAAAAAGCCGGCGACCATGTGTCGCCGCCGCCGAATTTTTCCTCGGCGCGCATATACTGGCCGGAAAGAAGGTACATGGAACCGGTTTCAAAAGGCGCCTCAAACTGACGCACGTCCATGCCCGTAACAGCGGCAATGTTTTTGGCGTCGGCGTTTTCCGCCACATATCCGGGGGCGTATACCCAAATGGCTGCGGCTTGCTCACGCGCCAGACGCCCGTGAAGGCGCGACCGTTCTGCTTCGGTCAGGCGAAAAGCGTTCAGGAACAGATAAACCGGCGTGGGGGGAGCGAAGTCTTCCAGCACATCGCGCAATAAATGAAACCGTAATCTGACTCCCGACCGAAACGCCGCATCGCGTCCCTTTTGGAGAAGCGCGGCGTTTACGCGTCCGTCACAGTGCAAATAAAAGCGGGACGACTCGTCCACGACCACGGTCATCACGGCTTCGCCGCCATCCGCGTCCTTGGCGTCGTCTTCTTGCATCTGACGCGCGTATATTTCATGAAGCTGTTTGAAATGCGTCCACTGTTCCGTATCATGGAGCCAGCCTTCGCCCTGCGGGTCTGTCCACACAAGACCCATCCGATAGGCAAGCGCCAAGGCGAAATTACGCCGTTGCACTTCGTACACGTCTTCAACGTTGATGCCTCTTATGCGCGCAAATTCACCCGAAACGGGGTCGCGTTCCAGCCCGGTGCGGGTATCGTCAATAAGAAACCATTTTTTGCCTCGTACAAGCATGCTGTCCACAGGCCCCATAACGCCGCCCACGCCACCCAAGCCGCGATCGGCATACGAAACGGGGGATATAAGCGTGTTGAGATCGCTTTCCAGCAACAGTTCCAACCCGAATTGGCCGCAGTCATTGGGCAGCGCCTCAAAGGAATGGCCGTAGGGCGCCGCGATGATGAGCGAGAGTCCCTTGGCAGAGGTCTCCGCCGTGACGGAAGCGAATGCCGCCAATGCGTCGGCCACGGATTCAGAACTGTAACGTTGGAAGTCAACAACGCGCTGTTGGGCGGGCAACTCGAGAAACAAAGGCGCAGGCTCTTCCGGTTCATCACATTCGGGCATGATGGCGGCGTTTTGCGCGGATGCGTTCTCGTCATTCCATGCCTTTTGCAGCGCCTCATCGGATTTATAATAACGTTGCAACCATTGCTGAAAGCCCCGCTGGTTTGCGGCGGAGACATCCCGCTCTTCCGGCAGCAGCCAGCGTTGGTCCTGCAATGCGCACAGGACATATCCCAATATGCGGTTCCCGTGCGCGCCGGATTCCAAGCTGTTAATCAACTGGACAAGTGACCGCCGGGCGGCCTCTTGCCAGACGGTGGAAGAGGGGGACGGATACGGTTGAAGCACGTCGTTGACGCGCATGGCGGCTTCGGGGTGTTGCTCGAACCAGCGTACCGGCGGGTTGAGATTTACCCAGATCAGAAATGCGGCCTGCCCGTCCAAT
Organism: Candidatus Hydrogenedentota bacterium; assembly: GCA_011046175.1. GTDB lineage: Bacteria > Hydrogenedentota > Hydrogenedentia > Hydrogenedentales > CAITNO01 > SLFT01. Next base: position 3,061 of record DSBB01000300.1, read on the forward strand.
GCGACATACCGGGACAACGTCGCTTCGTACCGTTCGATGTCAACCGACTGTTCTTCATCAAACCACCCCGGCGCAATCGCCACCATGTACCGGTGTATATCCGCCTCGGCGGCCATCGCCGCCTGTCCGCCCACGATATCCCAGTCGGCGTCAGTCGCCTTGCCCGGGAAAAAGAAAAGCGGCGGCGCTGTCTCGGGGATGTCCGACGGCTTTTCCATGTCTTGCTTCGTCGCCGCAGCGTCCGGGGATTCCGTTTGATTGGCAAGTGAGGCAAGAGTAGGGTCTTCGCCCACCGATATCTTGCCCAGATATAATCCCAATGCAACGGCGATGATGAGCAATACGACAAAAACACCCAGCCTGTAGACCAAAGCCATTTTTTAATCCTTGCTTAATGCGCGGTTATATCCTTATTCAACATCCGCGTTGTGTGCATATACCGATGAAAATATTCATAAATCCAGGCGACGCGCGCCATTCCTCCAAAAAAACGGCGCCCAGCGCAAACGATTACATTGCCAACCCGCCGTCCACGGGTATTACCGCGCCCGTGATGTAGGCGGCGGCGTCCGATGCGAGAAAAACAACGGCATTGGCAACCTCTTCGGGCTCTCCTGCGCGCCCGACCGGTATCTGCGCAATGGCGGCGGCGCGCATATCTTCCGTCATACCGGCAATCATATCGGTTTCAATGAGTCCGGGCGCAACCATGTTTACCGTGATGTTGCGCGGGGCGACTTCCCGCGCGTATGCCTTTGTGAATCCCACAAGCCCCGCTTTGGCCGCCGCATAGTTGCACTGTCCCGCCTGACCGCGCAGCCCGATGACGGAGCCTATATTAACAATGCGTCCGTACCGTTGTTTCAGCATGTGCCGCGCCGCGGCGCGGCATGTGTAAAACGCGCCGTTCAGGTTGGTGGCCAACACGCGTTCCCACTGTTCGTTTTTCATGCGCGCCGCCAAACCGACCTCCGTCACGCCGGCGTTATTCACGAGAATATGCAAAGCGCCATGCCGGCGTATGATTTCGTCCACGAGCCGTTTTACGGCGTTTGCGTCGCTTACATCGCATCCAAGCGCTTCGCATTTTCCGCCGACCGATGCGGCCGCCGCCTGCGCGGCGGCTTCGTTGCGCCCGCAAACAATCACGGTTGCGCCTTGCAGGGCAAACGCCTTGGCGCAGGCGAGGCCGATGCCGCGACTGCCGCCGGTAACAAGCACTGCCTTCCCTTCGAACTGATTCATACGAAACCTCTATGCTGTGCGAGCGTCAGACGTCTCTCCCTGCGGAGCGGTATGCTCCGCCGCATACCACGCGCTGCGCGCGTGGTGGGGAAAGCGCCGGACTCTAACCCAAAAGATGATACTTTATTGCAGCGCTTGGCGCAAGCGGCGATGTTCATGACGGTCGCGGCGCGCCCCACGAAGCCATCCAGTACACGAATCCAATCAGCGCTCCCACCCAAACCCAGAAAAACAAAAATCCATAAACAGCCGCTCGCGAAGGCACGGGTATCTCCAAATCAGGATGCCGAAAAAGTTTTTTGGGCGGGGGCGGGCTTACGCCCTCCGGCAGGGTAAAGGCTGCGGGGCAATGCGGCTCGTTCGGCTGAATGGGCGTTCTGAGACAGGCGTATAGCTGTTCAAGGCGCGCGGTCTCGACACGCCTGGTAAACAGGCTCACAGCAACGCCCACCAGAAACGCCGAGGAGAGATAAGCGCAAATCTGCCATGAATCGCGGAATTTGCCCTCCCAGAGCATATAGTCGGGAAGGTGAACCGCCGCCCAACTGTGAAACCGGTCCAGGCTGGTGATCATGAGGATGGCGAAACCGGTCAAAGTGGCCGCCCATGCGCCGGCCACCGTGGCGCGCCGCCAGAACAGTCCTAGCCAGAACGCCGCCCCCATCAGCGCCTGCAATTTGAAAAACCAGACCAGCCCGCTGGGCACATCGCTTACGAGAAACGCGAACAGCACCGCGGCGCACGCCACTATCAGCGCCGTGATGCGCCCGACAAACACATAATGAACCTCATCTTTTTTACGCGCCAGCCACCGGCGGTAGAAGTTCTGCGTAAACAATCCTGAACAGGACACCATAAACGCGTCGCAAGAGGACATGACCGACGCAATCAACGCGGCGAGGAAAATGCCCACCAGCCCCGGCATGACGCTGGGCAACAAACGCTGCGCCACAGTGCCATACACCAAATCAGCCTCGATGGGCGGTTCGCTTTCCCTGAACATGACAATGGCGCACATCCCCACCAGCATCCATGCGATGGTGCAGAAACGCTTGAGCAGGTTGCCGCCCGCGAACCCCACCGCCCCGTCCATCTCGTCGCGGCCCGCGGCGCATACGCCCATGATGTGCGGCTGGGTAACAATGCCCACAAGCGCGCTCAGGCAAAGCATGAGGATATAGAACATATTAATCTCACCCGGCGCCACGAGGCTGAACATGGATTTGTCGTCTATGGCGGTGTGCAGGCCTGAAAAGCCGCCGACGGCGTGAAGCGCAAAGGGAAGCAACAGAAATGACAGCAGCACCGTCAGTATCCCCTGGATGAAATCGGTGATTATCGCGGCGGCCAGGCCGCCTGCCATGCCGTAAACAACAAACATGACCGTCATGCCGATAATCGCCGTGGGGCGGGTAATCGCTCCGCTTGTGGCCGCTTCAATCATGGACGACGCGCCCAACAGAATCACTCCGATGTTGACCGTCAATACAATTACCCCGATAATCGTATACAATCCCGCCACGCTGCCGTCGTAACGTTGTTCAAAGTAATCGCCGGTGGTCAGCGCCCGCATGCGGCGAAACATCGGCGCAATAAGCCAATAGAAAGGCGTACAAAACAGCCAGAGCCATTGGAACCAGATGCCGGACATGCCCGCCACGTAGGTTTTTGACGACACGCCCACGGCGTCATTGCCGCTTGTGCCGGCGCCGAAGGAGAAGAACACCATCATAATCTTGCCAAAGCGGCGCCCGCCGATAAAAAAGTCCGACGTGTCTGAAACGCGTCGGGCCGTCCAGACGCCCAAGGCCATGATGCTTCCAAAATAGAGCGCCAGCGCAGCCCAGTCCCAGCCGGCTAATCCCAGCATTGCGTTACTCCTGTGGATTTGGTGGGGTTGCCGTAGTAAATACGGACGCACTTCCATGCGAGCATGCTCATAATCGTTAACGCGGGTATGGTAGACCATCAAGGGGATGTGGTGTCAAGGAATATCCGCGTGGCTATTCAAAATGACGCAGGGTGAACGTGTCATTCTCAAAAACGACATAAGAACGATGATTTGGCCAATCCCCCGGATTGACATATAAACCTTCGCCCTTGTCTGTGGTTATCCGTTCGACAACAGGCGCGTGGGCGTGTCCGCAGATGACGATGTCGGCGGCGTTCCCGCGCAGAAGATGATGCGCGTGTTCCCGAACATAGCGCGCTTCGGGACCCGCCGCCGGCTTGTCAACCTGGGTGATGGTGCGGCTCCCCCTGCTCATGAAACGGGCAATGGCCATTGCCGCATCGGGATGTACCCGCCTGAACAGACTTACGGCCAATGGGTTTCGAGCGATGCGTTTGAAGAGCCGGTATCCATAGTCTTTGGGATTCAGGCCGTCGCCGTGTAACAAAAGCGCCTCCTTGCCGCCAAAAGGCAGGCGCACCGGCTCATGATGCACAATGAAACCGGTAAGGCGTTGCAGCGATTCGCCCGCCCAGAAATCATGGTTGCCGCAAACCAGATGCAATGCAACACCTGCTTGATTCAAATCAGCGAATACGCGAAGCACGTCAAAATAACCTGAAAACATGGCATGTCGGTATTCAAGCCAGAAATCAAACAAGTCGCCCAGACACACAAGCCGGTCGGTATGCGCCGGATTGATCCCGCGAAGAAAAGAGAGAAAACCCTCCCGGGAAGCCGTAGCCTCTCCCGCAGGCTTCAAATGAACATCTGAAAACAGAATTGTGTTCTTCACCGGCAGCCGCTTTCGTTATCTTATATAAATATGGACGCGCAGCCGACAGTATCGGATACATTGCCGAACACCCGCGACCTTATGTTTAAGGTGAGTATAAACAAACCTAAGCGGCGCTCACAACCCGGCGCGGACAAATTAATTTCCCTGCTTGTTATACTAGGATGGGCTTTGCCCGCAACCCAGGTTTGACTATATCTCTTTGTATGTTGTTCACGCTTCAGCGTGCGGCAGTAGTACACAAACTCTGAGTCATACACGCAACCCCGCCCGCTGAAGCGTGAACAACATACCCAACTTCTTTTTCTTGATCGCGGTTTCTGGCCGATAAGGCACTACGCTTCGTCCGGGACTTCGCCCGGAAGAAGTGGCGCTTGCAGCGCAGTTGTCACAAACAAAACACAACGTTACCGTCATTCCCGTGAAAACGGGAATCCATCTGGCGTTAACAGTTCTTC
>DSBB01000055.1 GCA_011046175.1 Candidatus Hydrogenedentota bacterium
AAAGGATATTGATGAAGCCAACGATGCCGCGCTTCGCCAAATCCAGGCGGAGTTCATGGACATCGTCGGGCGCGGCATGGCCAGGCCCAAAGAATCCACCCACCTGTGGAAAGCGCCGCTGCCTGCGGGGTTGCGCCCCGGCTACCACACCCTCCACGTGCGCACCACCGACATGTTTGGCGCGCAGCATGCCGCATCCCGCGTCATCCGCGTGGAGTAATTGCGGCTATACAGCCTCCAACGCGGCGCGAAACGCATGGAACGTGTCCGGGCCGAAGAGCACGAAGCGGACCCGCTCAATACCGGTGTGCGTTTCGAGAAACGCTTTCACGGTTTCCAGCGCGATACGCGCCGCCGCCGGGATGGGATAGCCATAGACCCCGCAACTTACTGCGGGAAACGCCACCGTCTTTACCCCGTTTTCCAGCGCCACCTCGAGGCTCCGGCGATAACAACCTGCCAGCAGTTCCGCCTCGCCGCGCGTGCCGTCGCGGTATCTTGGCCCGACGGTGTGGATGACGTATTTCGCCGGCAGCCGTCCGCCCGTCGTGATCTTCGCGTCGCCGGTCTTGCAGCCGCCCAGTGTGCGGCATTCCGCCAGAATCGCCGGCCCGCCCGCGCGGTGGATGGCCCCATCCACCCCGCCGCCGCCCAGAAGGCTCTCGTTTGCCGCGTTCACAATCGCATCCACGGCTTCCTTGGTGATATCGCCCTGAACCACCTCGATAACAGCCCCGTTGATTTGTTTCTGCATCATGAACACCTCCTCAAAAGAAAACCCATACCCACCCCAATCATACTATCGAAGCGGTCCGGCCATGCGCAAGGAAAACGCCTGGTTGCATTTGTGAAATCATAGGCTTGCCGTGTATGATCGCCCCCTATGATACCAGTGACGTGTTCACAGTGTGGGCTGAGCATATTTGTTCCTCCGGAGGTGCAGGGGCGCGAGGGGATATGTTTTCGTTGCGGCCTCCCCCTGATCATTCCATCGGAGGCGGGACGTTCGCGTCATGACAACCTGAATTATGAACGGGGCGACCGCATTGCCGACCGATACGTGGTGAAGGAACAGATTGGCAAGGGCGGGATGGGGGTCGTGTATCGCGCACTGGACACGCTGGTGCAGGACATGGTGGCGCTGAAGTTTCTGCATCCGAACATTCTGCGGACGGAGCAGGGCCGCCAGTTGTTCATCCGGGAGGTGCAGATCGCGCGCCGGCTCCGCCACGAAAACATCGTGGCCGTGCATGATGTCAGTTGGACTGCCGAGGGGATTCTCTACCTTTCGATGGAATTTGCGCAGGGGCACTCCCTGCGCGCGCTGTTGCGGCGATACCGCCATGAGCGTCGCGTCATTCCCGTGCGCCTCGCGGTGACCTATCTCCGCCAGATTCTTGTGGCGCTGGATTATGCCCATCACACGGTGATCCACCGCGACATCAAGCCGGAAAACGTGATGGTGATGCCCAACGAGCGGGTGAAGGTGCTTGATTTCGGCTTGGCCAAGGCGGCGCACGAGGAGTATTTTCAGGAGGGTGACGAAGAGAAGACCTCGCGGATGGTGGGCACTTGGGCCTATGCCGCGCCGGAGCAGCGCAAGCGGCAAAAGGTGGACCTGCGCGCAGACGTCTACGCCGTGGGACTGCTCATGCACGAACTGCTCACCTTGCGCACGCCGCTGGATGACCCTGTCGAGGTCGTGGATGTGCGGCATGATGTGTCGCCCTCGCTGATATCCGTCCTGGAGCGCGCCTTGGCGGTTGAAAAGGAGCAGCGCTGGCCCTCGGCAAAGGACTTCCGCATCGCGCTGGAAACCGCCTTCGAGGAATCCTATCGCAAGACGGTCGCGGTCTTTGACAGCGACGGGATGGTGAAAACCCCGTCCACCAAAGGCATGGTCTTTCTGGAGGGGGGCCATTTTTTGATGGGCAATAATGAAGTGCGGGAGGAAGCCCCGGAGCACGAAGTGCTTGTGCGGCCGTTCTGGATGGACGCATACCCGGTGACCAACAAGCAGTACCAGGAATATCTGGAGGAGACCGGGGCGCCGGCGCCGCGTTTTTGGCATGATCCCCAGTACAATGGCCCGAATCAGCCGGTGACCGGGGTGAGTTGGGCGGAAGCCAAGGCCTACGCCGCCTGGGCCGGGAAGACCCTGCCCACCGAGGGGCAGTGGGAATTCGCCGCGCGCGGCCGCGAAAACCGGAAATATCCCTGGGGCAATCTGCCGCCGGATGCCACGCTCGCCAATTTCAACGACAATCTTGGCATGCCCTCTGTTGTGACGATGCACGAAGACGGCGGCACGCCAGAAGGCATATACGATCTCGCGGGCAACGTCTATGAATGGATGCTGGACCCTTTTGTGAGTTATACCGCAAAACGGCAAAACCCGCAGTTCGCCGCCGCCGCGCCGCGCCGCGCGCTCCGCGGCGGATCCTATAAGTCGCCGCCGAATGAACTGCTGTGCACGGCGCGCAAGGGGCTTTTTCCTGAAGTGCGCGAAAACACCATCGGCTTCCGCTGTGTGATCCCCGCCAGTCGCCTGATTCATGCACAACCCGCCAACACGAACAGCGACGCCCCAGCGGAGAACGCCTCCGAATAGCGCGTCGCGTGATGCGCGTTGCGGCGTTAGACAATGCCGCCAAGGCTTGTATTCAGACATGGAACAGCCCCGCCGGAATCGTTCCGGCGGGGCTTGCGTTACACTACCATCTTGTTGCGCGCGTTCCTGTTCTATAACGAGTCAGGACCGACCTCGCAAGCCCCCTGGAAATGGAGAGGAAGGGTTTTTCGGGAAAGATCAGGGAAAGCCCTCCATAAGGCTTCGCCTCCCCTGTAAACGATGAAAACGCGGGAAATTTTCAAGGCAATGTTGTCACTTCGGTCGCAATGTTGTCACTTCGGTCGCAATGTTGTCACTTCGGTCGCAATGTTGTCATTTCGGTCATAATGTTGTCATTTCGGTCATAATGTTGTCATTTCGAGCGTAGCGAGAAATCTTCACCACAGGTCAAGTTTTCTCGGTCGCTACGCTCCCTCGAAATGACAAACGCAATCGAGCATGAGCCTTTGCCTCCCCCGTAAACGATGAAAATGCGGGAAATTCTCAAAGCAGCGCATGGATTTGTAAGTCCCCCAGCGTGTTGTTGCACAACCCGGATGGAGATGTCGTCATTTGGATCAAAGCAGCCCAATCTCAAGCAGATCGCAATCCCCGGAAGTCCTGTGGGTCGCTGGCGGGAATGCCGTCAGCGGCTCAGGAAGCCCTTGGGCGGGTCGGGGGTGGGAACGTACTCATGGGGATAGGTATTGGGCGTGAAGCGGACCGGGGTGGTGAACTTGTGGTGGAATCCGTCGCCGGCGTCAAAGGTCAACTCGACAAAGAACGCGGTCCAGCCTTTTTCGGGCGTCTCCACGCGGCCCACATAAGACCCGTCGGCCTCTTTTTCGAGCAGTGTTTCGGTGTAGGCAGTGCCCAGGATTTTATAAGTGCGGAAGTCCCGCGCTTCGGGATTGGTTCCCTGCCAGAGTTTTACTGCCACCGGCGTGTCCGGCGTGGTCACCCGCGTGGTGTTGCCATCGGGGAACGACCACGCATAGGTCGGCAGTGCTTTGCCTTCGACGATTGCCCGGAAGAAGGTGAGCAGGCTCAGGGGCGCGTCGGAAGGCAGCAGCGCGTGGCCGACGTTCGGCACGTATCTCAGATAGGTTGGCCCTTTCAGGTCATCAATGTAGAACAGCGAGGAGTCGGGGCAGAAGAATTCGTCCTGGGTGCCGTTCATGATGAGTTTCGGCATGGTGAGCCGGTCCCGGTATGAATAGGGTTCAACGAGCCGCATCAGCGCCGCGAATTCCGGCGTTTCCATCCAATCCATGATCTTCATGTGGGCGTAGTCGTTGATGGCCGGCGCCCATTCGCCGTACATCGCATAATGATGGCGGAAAGAGGGGATAAGATTGAGCAGGTCAATGACGGCGGGGACGATGGCGATGACCCGATTGTCCACGATTGCCGTAGTCCAAGTGGTCCAGCCGCGCTTCGATCCGCCCGCGACGATGAAGTCACGCACGGTTACGCCGCCGCCCTCTTCGCCCGCGCAGAAGGATTGAATCGCGTCCATGGCGCGCACCGCGGCCTTGGTCATCGGCATGCGCAACGGCCAGGTTTCATCCCCCGTGCGCATGTAGCGGTCCCATGTGTACGCAATGGTGGCGTCTTCGGAACGGTTCCGCTCCTCATCGGCGAAGCGCAGCGGCTGGTTGGGCACCTGGTGCAGCGCGGCGGCCACGCAATTCGTTGTGCGGGCCACATGCAGCACCATGGGATCGGGCGCATTCGGGGCGGGCCGGTTGTTCCCGCCGCCGCTGATGAGGAGCAGGGCCGTCTCATGCGCCGGTTGGTCCGGCACGACCACCATCAGCCAATGCTTCCAGACCGGACGGTCCACCTCCGACTCCGTGCGCCACGCCTGCGAGGTGAGGTCCAGCACATAAATCTTGCCGCCATCATACGTGTCGGTCCGGTGCAATGCATACGCATAATGCGCGTCCGGCGCATACACATAGCGGTCCAGTCCCGTGGGATTCGCCGTTTCGCGGGCGAACGCCGCCGAATTCTCGGCGGAGAACACCGGAACAGCGGCAAAAAGCAACAAGCCAAGGCACAGGGCAGTCCATCTTGCGCGTATTCTCATGGGAAAAATCCTTTCATTAGGGGTTAATTGTATAGACTAATTACTCCGGACGCTTGTTTCAAATCAGGAACAAAAAGAGGCATTTGCAAAATCATCGTTGTCGATCAGTGCTGTACAAAATAATCTTGGTGCGGTGAACCGAACACAAATGGAAGCGTGTGCCTCAGATGGGCGAATTGTCATCAAAACGAATAGCGCGCGCCGGCGTAGATGTTGGTGTTGCGCTGGAACTGACCGAAGAAGGTCGTTTTTGACGCGCCGAGGAATACGTTCGCGCCGCCTTCCACCGTCCAGTGGTCGTTTATCTTATACTGCACGTTGGGGCGGAGATAGGCGTCGAGGTCGCTGGGGCTGAAGTAGGTGAACATGGACAGGATGAGGTTCTGGTTGAGCATGAGTTTGGTCAGGCGCGCGGTGAGCACGTGGCGCGCCGGGTCCTTGGGCGTGACCCAGAAGGGCAGGTTCCGTTTGTACTTGTCGTAGTGCATCATCACTTCCACGTAATACTGGACGCCGCCCGTGAAATCCTTCATCAACTCGCGTTCATAACCGGCCAGAAAACGAAACTCGCTGTTGTTGATGAGCATGTTGTCGCCGGCGCGGTTCTGGCGCGAGTCGAAGTAGCCGAGTTCGACATTCGCCATGCCCTTGCCGATGGGGCCGCGCAGGCTCGCGCCGTACACGTTCAGCCGGGGGAACCGCGCCTGCATGAACGGGGTGAGCCGCTGGCCGCCGGGGCTTTTCCAGAACCCGGTGTAGCTGTAGAGCGCCGCTTCATACTTGCCGAAACTGCGATAGGCGCGCAGCGCGATTTCGTGGTCCTTGAACCAGCCGTTCGGCGCGGCGTAGTCCAGTTCCCTGCGGCGGCCGTCGTATCTCTTGAACATCGGATTCCAGAAACTGATCCGGTCGCCGGTGATCATGCGGTCCGGCTCGAAGAGCGGCGTGTACACCACCTCGAAGTTCAGGAGGTCGAAATACAGCCCCGCCTTGATCGCATTGGACGGCGCTTTGAGGTATTCCACGTCGCGTCCGATGAAGAACGAGTTCCAGTCCTTGGGAAACATGTCGTTGATGAAAAGCAGATCGCCCGTGCCCCAGGTCAGAATCTGCCGCCCGATCCGGAAATCCAGATGCCGCGTCGCGGTCCACGTCAGCCGCGCCTGGCGCACATCAATCCCGCTCTCATCAAAGACCACCCCGTCGAGATAGGCGTCGGCGGTCGCCTCGGCGACAAGTTGCTTCCAGGCGTACTCGCTCTTCAACTGCACGCGCGTCTCCGCCATTGTCGCGGCCACACGCGCCGCCGGGTCGCGCTGCGTGCGCACGCCTCCGCGCGCCTCCCAGAACCCGTGGAGCGGCGGCAGCCGATCCCGCAGCCGCAGTTTTTCCCTGTCGTCCTCCGGCGGCGGCGCTTCGCCGGGCGCGGCATCCAACCCGACGGGCAGGGCGGGTTCCTCGGAAGGCGTCGGCGCGGCAGGCCCCAACCCTGCCGGGAGTTCCGGCTCCGCCGCCGACGCCGGCGCCACCGGCGCAAGCCCGGCAGGCAACGCAGGCTCCTCTTTTTCGGGTGCAGGCGCCGGCGCAAGCCCGGCGGGCAACGGCGGTTCGCCAGCATGCGCAGCCATGCCGAGCGCCACACTGAGCAACGCCACGACCAACAATCGCGCGGCCATTCATGCTCTCCTCTCACCCAACACCGTACACGCATCCATGACGCAAAACCAACTCCTCATCCCAGCCCTTTGCCGTATCGTTCATCGGAGCGATCAGACCGATCAGACCCAGTTCCCTCGTTACACCGCTCCCGCGGTGTAACGCAGCCCACCGGCGCTCCTGCGCCGCGCCAAGCCACCGCGCCCTTCACGGGGAATGCAGTCCCCCTCGTTGCACCGCAGAAGCGGCGCAACGAGGGGAAAATGCCCTGGAAATCAGGCGTCTTGTCCAAGAATACGATCCAGGGTGTCTACCAGTTCCGGCAAACTGTCTACGATGGTATCCCACAGAATGTCATAATCCACAAAATCATATCCGTGAATGAGACGATGCCGCATACTGATAACTTTCTGCCAGGGGATTTCCGTATAGCGTGCTTGGACTTCCGCGGGAACCTGACTGGCCGCCTCCCCGACAAGTTCGTTACATCGTGTCGTTACACCGCCCCTGCGGTGCAACGAGGGGCATAAGGTGTTGCTATTTCTTGTCATTGTCAGATTTGGATCGTCCAAGAGAAAAAAGCAAGTATCCACTTGTTCCCAATATGCAGACAACTATCCAGTTTACTATCTGCGCTGGCATTCCGGGAGTGAAAATGCTTTAGCGCCACGGTGCGCCGTCAACACGGTAGTCAAAGGTCACCCACTGAAAGAACGCGCAAATTATGAGAATAGCACCAACTACCTGATCAAGTGTTTTCATTGCCTTTTGCCTTTCGCCGTTCCATGTTTCAATGTTTTCCGGCGGCCATAACGATGGCCTTTCGGGCATAATCCCGCATATGTATCAGACGCACGCTGGGGTCATGTCTTGACATACTGTGTCTCCGCCTCGGCGAGGACTTGGTCCCGGAAATACTTGCTCAGGCTTCGGGGGGTGTTGATCTCCACCGTACGCCCCCCCATCATGCGCGAGAGTTCCTGCTCCATGTCATAGAGTTCGAAA
>DSBB01000312.1 GCA_011046175.1 Candidatus Hydrogenedentota bacterium
ACGTTAGGCTTGCGGTTATACCGCATCAGGGGACAGTACATGAGATTTTTAACACTTCTGGCTTTGAGCGTTGGCATGGCCGTTCACGCAATGGCTTGGGATTTGTCCGAACACCCCGCTGCAACAGGCGAATGGGGCTACCGTCCCATGAACGGCGCCACGGCGTCCATCAACCCGCCCCCTTTTACGTGGCGTCCTGAAAATAATGCCGTTGCGTATAATCTTGAAGTGGCAGCAGACGCCGATTTTGCCGCCTTGGTTCATGTCGTTGAGAAGACACGCTGGTCCGCTCATTGTCCGGACAAGCCACTGCCGCATGGAAGGTATTTCTGGCGGTACCGCGCTTGGAATGAGACGGGCGCGCCGTCGAATTGGAGCAGCGTCCGGCGCTTTGACGTGCCCGATGGTTTGACAATTTACCCCATGCCGCCGCTCTCTGAATTACTCAAACGCATTCCCGCAGAACATCCGCGTCTTTTCTTCAGACCCGAACAAGTCGCGCATCTGCGCGAACTTGCCGGCGACGCGTTGGCGGACCAATGGCAAAAACTGCTGGAACGCGCCAATGCGTTACTTGCCAACCCCCCGGACACCTCTGAACCGCCCAAATACCCGGAGGGAACAGAACACAAAGGGGAGCAATGGCGAAAAATATGGTGGGGAAATCGCGTTCACGCCATCAACGTCACAGACGCCGCCGCAACACTTGCCTTTGTGTACAGACTGACCGGTGAAGACAACTACGGCGCGGCGGCCCGAGACTTGATCATGGCGTTTTGCGAATGGGACCCCAAAGGTTCCACAAATTACACCTACAACGACGAAGCCGCCATGCCCCTGCTCTATTACCCGTCCCGCGCATACACGTGGGCTTATGACGCATTTTCACCCGAAGATCGAAACCGCATCAAGGAAGTGATGGCTGTTCGCGGCACGGATTGCTTTAACCATCTGCGCAATCACTTATGGCGTCCTTATGGCAGCCATAGCAACCGCGCTTGGCATTGGCTGGGAGAAGTGGCCACCGCTTTTTACGATGAAATTGCGGATGCCCCCGCATGGCTTGAGTTCAGCATGACTGTCTTTTATACCTGCTACCCCGTATGGGGCGGCGCCGACGGCGGCTGGCATGAAGGTCAAGCATACTGGTCCAGTTATCTCAGCCGCTTCATGTACTGGGCAATGGTCATGGATTCCATCTACGGGATAAACGCCTTCGACAAGCCGTTTTTCAAAAAGGCCGGGGACTTCGGCATGTATACGTGTCCACCAAGAACAAAAACCGGCGCATTCGGCGATCAGGCCATTTTATCCGATTCGATGCGCATCGCATCGTTCATGGGACTGATGGCGGCAGCGGCAAACAATCCCCATTGGCAATGGTACGCAGAGCAACACGGCGATGTCGGCCCCGGCGGCTATTTTGGCTTTCTCGTGTCGGCACAGGGACGCGGCTGCGTCGCGCAGCCCCCTGCGGCATTGCCGAGTTCATGCGTGTTTGGCGATGTCGGCTTGGCCGTGTTAAACACCAATCTGCTTGACGGAACAGACAACATACAAGTACATTTCAAGTCAAGCCCCTACGGACGGCAAAGCCACGGCTACAATGCCAATAACGCATTTTTGCTGAACCTGCGCGGGGAACGCGCCCTGATTCGTTCCGGTCGCCGCGATATTCACGGAAGCCCCCATCACCAGAAATGGATGTGGGAAACGAAATCAGACAATGCGATACTTGTCAATGGCGCCGGTCAATATCCCCACACGCATCAGGCGCTTGGCAAGATTACCCATTTTTACACCTCCGAAGAATTGGATGTCGTCACAGGTGAAGCGGGCGAAAGCTATCGTCATCTTGAACGGTGGACGCGACGTATTCTTTTCTTCAAGCCTGATGTGATTCTCATTCACGATGTGCTGACCGCTTCGGAACCCTCGACTTACCAGTGGTTGCTGCACGCCCAAACGCCGTTCACGCTGGGCAACCGTGATATCAGCTGGAAAGGCGCTCAAGGACGCCTTGACATTCATTTCTTGAAGCCCGCGTCTCTTGTTTTTTCTCAAACAGACGAATTTGACGTGCCGCCTCACAAATGGGCGTTCAGCCTCGAAGAATGGCATTTTACGGCGGCAACACAAAAGCCGGAAACAAAAATGGATTTTGTCACCCTAATCCGCGTGGATAACACCACCGTACAAACTGCGATTGAAGAAAACGACTCAGGCGGAACAACGGTATCCCTTGCCCGACCCGACGAGAATATGACCGTTTATTTGGGTGAACATGAATTTCGCGTGAACACACGCGCAACATCAAAAACATTTACCGCCCCGTGAGTTATGATTGCGCGCCGAATGCCACCGTGGCACACGGTTTCTCATGAAAACCGCCTGAAAAAATCGGGGTTGTCAAGCTCGCTTAACTCATCCTGCACAAAACGTTCCATCTCGCTGTCCGTTATGGGCCGCCCTCTTTGCAAGTCGGCTTCATGAGGATTATCAGCATGACCTGCATCGGTCGGCGCAACAGGCTTTGAAAAACATTGACGCACTTGCCTTTCAAGGTATTCCGAAAGCACCTGCATCACATGCTCATACTTGTCCTTCATCTCGCCATTATTCATTATATTGTCATCCAGCGGTAACGCAGCGCCCGCGAATATGGCCACAAGCCGGTTGCACTCAGGGCATGGCCCTATAATTACAGCGCCCGGCGGCGGCATCAAAATCTGACCGGCCGCGCCGCAGTGAGGGCATTGTATTTTCAATAGTGCAATCATTTAACAAACTCCAAATAGTGTTTCCACATTAAGTATACCACATATGTTTATAACACGTTTTGGCGTTTATTTATTGCCTCCCGCGGGTAGGCTTCGCTGAATTATGCCCGCGACAAATTCCCCTGCGCCCCCCAAGAAGTATGGGCGCCTAAAACTTTATGGCGGTTCCCGGGAGAGCCACGAGGCTTATCTCGACATTTACATCAAGGCCGGATTCGCGGTCTCGCACCCGAAGCGCCGATTCCCAGCAGTGGAAACGTCGCCGCAATTCATAGGTTTGGCTGCGCAATTCACCGTCTTTCAAGTTATAGATGTGTTCAAACCCGAGCCCCCAGTTTTCGCCGAGTTTATAACCGACGCCGTACAATATCTCGCGATTGTACACCCGTCCGCCTGTGTCGGTATAGGCAAAACCCACGCGGCTGCTGAATTTCCCCCCCAGCAATGTGTCATCATAATACACCTGCGACAGGATTCTGCTGTAATCGGCGCTGCTGCCTTCGAGCGCATAGATCTCATCGCGCCACGCCTCATCATTGAACCGTCCATAAATCCCGGGAAACCAGCGCGCCAGCCAGTTGGGATGTTCCATAGCGGCGTGGCGCGCGCTGATATGCCGCTCGCCCACCAGTTGCGCGCCCCACCAGGGGCGCGGACGCACATCTATTTCAACTTCATAATCGTCCGACTTGCGAATTTCATTCCAGAAATCGTTTCCTTGGTAAAGGGTCAATCTGCCGACCTGCCAAACTTCATTTGATTCCGCCTCGCGGCCATAAAACACGTTGCTGATTTTTGATTCAATGCGACTGCGGCCGTATACATTATCCAAGGCGTCGTATTGGGGCGCATCATACGGATTCATCGTGGAAGAAGGCCGGTACGAATAGGTGACCGACGGCACTACCACATGTTTGAAACCGGAAAATCCGAGCATGCCCGGATAGATTTTATGGAACCGCGTCTGCAATGTTGCGCCGATGGTGTTGGAAAAACGGGAGGCGCTGTCGTTGCGCGTGGCGAGCCGCTGATACCATGAACCCTCCGCCTCATAAAACGGCGTAACGCCGAGGGCGGGGTGCGGGTCCCAGTCATAGGAAAGTCGCGCTATATGGACGGTGCGCGCCGCCTGTAGATCATATTGTTTTCGTCTGTTGTACCCCGTCACATTATCGTAAGCGCCGTAAAAATTATGAAAGAGCGGACGCTCGATGAGGTGAAACGTTCCCTCCGGCAACCGCTCCGCTTCCCGTATCCATGAATGCGTATTGACCCGCACTGTTCCGGTCGCAATGTAGTCCGGCTGCCTGTACGTAACATTTGCGAAGGTTCGCGGCGTGGTGCGATTACGATATTCGTCATAGAAGAAATCCTTGAAGAATTCACGGTCCGACCATTGTTCGGTTTCCACGCGCACCGCGAGGTCGTTGTCCAAATCGTAGCGATGCCGCCACAGCCCATACCCGCGGTCTTTGGTGGTATACAGGATATGGGCGTCGCCTTTGGTGCGGTAAAGATAAGAGGACGGCTTATTATAGAAATCATAAAACAGGTCGCCGCCCACGCCAATCCCTTGTTTGGTTGTCGGCATGAAACGCGGGCCTACGGACACCTCCGGCGTAACATCAAACTGTACGCCCACATTTGTGAAATAGCCTATTTCCGCGCGGCGGCCACTGTCAAAGTCGAGCATCCAGGGTTGATTGCTGCCGCCTTTCCAGAAAGGAAGATAAAAGGGGGGCTTGTAACGCCCCAACTGCAAGCGCGCCTTTTGCGCGGACACCACTTTCCCGCCCTTAATAGTCAGTTCCTTTACCCGGATGCGGTAATGAGGGTCTTCCTTTGAGCATGTGGTGAACGATGCGTTTTCAATAATGGCGTCATCGGGCCCCAATATCCGCACACGTTCAGCGTCGTAGTAAAACACCGCTGCCAAGCCGCGGGCGTTGCGCAGTTCGCCTGTTTGTTGGGCGAAGTCGTAATCAACATAATCGGCGTATAACCGGCGTGTAGGCCCGACAACATTCAACTGTTCGGCCCGCAAACGCCCCATTGTAAGACGGCGCCGCGCGAAATCCTGTTCTGTGGGAGCCGGCTCGAGTATGAATGTTTTCTCCACCACTTCCGGCTCGGGCGCAAAATATTCCAATAAGCCCGCCGATAATTCGGAATAATGCTGCCGCACCAAAACATTCCCCGTGGCGCGATAGCTTCCCGCCTCTTCAGAATACCTGAACTCGTCCGAACTAAACAGCATTTCCCCCAAACGCAGACGCACGTTGTCCGTTAGCACAGTCTCGCCCGTGTTCATATCCGTAACCATTGTATCCGCTTCAATATCGCGCAAAGGCTCCGTCCAATCAGGGGGCGAAAAACCCAGTCCCGGCTCTCCGAACTCGACCGGATGCATAATGGCGTCGCGTATGGTGCGGCGGCTCATAAACTCCAAAGGATTCGGGGAAGGCCGCCGCCCCGGGCGCGGCGCGCGTGTCGCGCCTGTTCTCAAAGGCGTTTGCCGATACGAGCTGGCGCGCGTTTCCGCTTCTTCCGGTGTTATGGCGGCGCTCTGCTTGTTTTCTCCTTCATGGGACGCAGCCGAAGCGCGTTCATGCCCGGCCGTTTCAGCGAGAAGAATTTCATCCTCTGATTGAGCCGTATTTTGTTGACGCAACAACGCGATTGATTCGTTCAGAACACGCGCGTCTCGCTCCTTGTCGCGCGCAGTGTCACCGCCCGACCGTCTATTTTCATGTGCCGCAGTTTGCGCGTCAATAAGAGACAAACAAAGCAGCGCCCCTATAATAATTGGCATGGCATGGTACTTCATATTTTATATCCCGAGGGTAAATTAACGCCGGGGCAACAGAAGCCAAAAAGTGACGACACGCCCCGTATTTTGCTTTTTCTGATCAACCCCTGAATCTTTCGCCGGTTTATCATTCGACTCACGCTGTTTTTCCGGGACATCGGCCTTTGGCAATTCCTCTTTGGTGCGTGCCACGGGACGCCCTTCATTGTCATACTCCCAGCGTGTAACGGACTCCGCCGGCGGCGTTTGTGGCGTTGCCGTGAGCGGCGCCAGCGTCCCGAAGCCGGAAGCATTATCAGATGAAACGGCGTCGCCGGCGTCCGCCGACGTTTTTGATTCCATATCAACACTATCCGGCGCGGCAAGTTCCGATTCCCGAATAACGGGTCTGTCCCATGCTTGCGCCAACACAACAAGCGAAACGCAGGCAAACACGGTGTTCATGACAAAGTCTCCATAAATGCTATTGTTTGTTCCAAACCTTCTATTGCTTCCGCGCCGCCCATGCGCTGCACAGTCAAACCGCCCACCGCATTGGCAAACCGTCCGCATTTTTCCAAGTCCCAATCTTGCAGCCAGCCGTAAAGGAAACCGCCGCAGGAAGCATCCCCGGCGCCGGTGGTATCAACCACATCCACTTTATGAGCGGGCAAACGAAGCGTTTCTGTCGGCGATTTTATAAACAGGCCGTCGCCGCCAAGTTTAATGACGGCGATTTTTACGCCGTAGCGCAAATAAAAATCCGCAATGGTTTCCGGCGTATCGCATCCGGTATAGCCGCGCGCCTCCTCAAAACTTGAAAAAATAATGTCCAGATGTGGCAAAGAAGGCTCAATAAGCGGAAACCAGACCCCTTTCCCGTCGTAGCACGTGTCCATGCTTGTGCGAACGCCCAGTTCCTTTGCGCGTTTGAACACGCGTCCCATGGGCGCGCCGTCCAATTGAGGCATGATGGCCGGTCCGCCCCAGTGCAACACCCGCGATGCGCTCACCACATCAAAGTCAACATCGGCTTCGCATGTCTCCGCGTTCGCGCCCACATGATGCAAAAAGGTGCGTTCCCCCGAACTGTCAATCAACACCACCGTCGCCGAGGAACGCGTATCCCAGACGCGACGCACACCGCCGGTGTTCACGCCGTTGTTTTCCAAAGCGGAAAGTAAATAATCGCCGAAGCCGTCATGGCCGACACGACCGATAAAGGCGGACCGCCCCCCCAACTGGCTGAAAACACTGGCCGTCACCCCCGCGAGGCCGCCCAGATGCATCTCGAGTTGGGGAACCAGCCCCAAGGCGCCGCCTGCGGGGATCGCGTCCACAGGACGAACCATTATATCAGCGCACACCACGCCCAAAGATACCAAATCAAAACCCATATGGCATTCCTTCCGACATCACCCGATCCAGTATGATTGCCAACGCCCAAATAACTTCTTGAATAAAAAGTAACGTGGGCATTGCCCACAATTCAGCGCAGCGTCATTGCGTGCAAGGCGAAGCAACCTCGTTTTCCCAGATTGCCGCGTCGGGCTAACGCTCACCTCGCAATGACGATGCTTTCGAACTGTCTGTTCTCAATCATAGAAGATGACTGATAAAGCGCTAAGACGGGCTTTGCCCGCAACCCAGATTTGACTATTCTCTTTGTATGTTGTTCACGCTTCAGCGTGCGGCAGTAGCACACAAACTCTGAGTCATACACGCAACCCCGCACGCTGAAGCGTGAACAACATACC
>DSBB01000316.1 GCA_011046175.1 Candidatus Hydrogenedentota bacterium
CCATCATTGCGCCCTCGGGAGAACGCTATGAGGAAAAGATTTGGGTTCCCCAATACTGACGCGCTAAAGAGGGAAAAATAAATGGTTTCACAACGAAAATGGCGTATTGCGGGCGCAATATGTCTTGCCCTGTGCATTGTTATGGCCGTTATGAGTTTCAATCTTGCCCGTTCCGACATTAGTTTGTGGGTGTTGACAGGCTACTGGGGATTATTCCTGCTGTTTCTGGTGGCCGCTTTATATATCGCCTTCCTTGATTTGCGCTATACGCGTATGCGCTACAAGATGACGGAGCGCGAATTGTTCCGCGACACGTTCATGACGGACGAGTTCAAGCAGGCCATTCGCGACGCGCTCTCAGAACAGGAACGGGAGAGGCGAAACAACTAAAACAACCGTCTGACAAATACCCATCCTACCCGTCCTACTTATCCTACTTATCCTACCCACCCTACAAAACACCGATTCGCAAACAGCCGCCGCCTCATGGTTCTTCCGTTGCGTAGCGCCTTGCCACATACGCTTCTATCAGTTCCTCGAATGACGCGGCAATCATGTCTTCCGTTCCCTGCAGCGTGGCAATTTTCCCGCCATCGGCATACACAGGGCATGACGGTTTTTCGTTGTCGCCGGGCAGGTTGATGCCGATGTTCGCCGCTTTGGATTCGCCGGGGCCGTTGACGACGCAGCCCATCACCGCCACCGTCAACGTCTCCACGCCGGGATACTGTTTGCGCCATTCAGGAAGACGTTCGCGCAGGAAACGCTGCGTTTCCGCCGCCAACCGCTGAAAGGCGGCGCCCGAAGTGCGCCCGCACCCGGGACAGGCCGTAACGGACGGCGAGAACTGGCGCAGGCCGAGCGCCTGCAACAGTTCCTGACCCGCGTACACTTCTTCGCGCCGGTCGCCGCCAGGTTCAGGCGTCAAGGAGACGCGGATGGTGTCGCCAATGCCTCCTTCCAGCAGTACGCTCATGGCGGCGGCGCTCCAAACCAGTCCTTTCACGCCCATGCCCGCTTCCGTCAGACCGAGATGCAGCGGGTGCCGTGTGCGCCGCGCCAGTTCGCGGTACAGCGCAATCAAATCTTTGGGGCGGCTGCTCTTGCAGGAAAGCACGATGCGCGTTTCCGGCAGTCCCAACGCGATTGCCTGTTCCGTGGCGTCCAACGCGGAAATGATCATACATTCATTCAACACGGTTTCCGCGGCGACGGGAGCGTCTAGACGTGCGTTTTCCGCAAGTTTCGCCTGCACTAGTTCCTGATCCAGCGAACCGGCGTTCACGCCGATGCGCACCGCCTTGCCGTGGTCCCGGGCAATGGCGACAATCGCCGAGAACCGCTCATCCCGCGCCGCGCCTCTGCCCACGTTGCCCGGATTGATGCGGTATTTGTCCAGCGCTTTAGCGCATTTGGGAAAATCGCGCAGCAGGGTATGTCCATTGTAATGGAAATCGCCGATGAGGGGTGCGTCGCAACCCATGTCGCGCAATCGCGCCGCGATTTCAGGCACAGCCTGCGCCGCTTCCGGCGTGTTTACCGTAAAGCGCACCAGTTCCGCGCCCACGTCAGCAAGCGCGTTCACCTGCGCCACCGTCGCGGCGACATCCGTGGTATTGGTATTGGTCATCGCCTGCACGCGCACCGGCGCGTCGCCGCCAATCTGCACATTGCCAACGATTACGGGGTATGTTTCAGATCGTGTTGTCATCTTCCGTTCATTGCCTTGTTTGATAAACACTATGATAGCACAAGCGGAAACGATTCATTCCTATACGCCTATATGTCCCATAAGTCCTATTTACCCGGCAAGTTTCTCTTGCATTCAACACGTGAACTTCGCCATACTTCCCGCAATCACCTTTATCCCCAACCCACAAGGAATCCTGATTATGTTCAAGACGCGCATCACCGAAATGCTGGGTATACAACATCCCATCCTGCAGGGCGGCATGCAATGGCTCGCCAAAGCCGAACTGGTGTCCGCAGTGGCTAATGCCGGCGGCATGGGCTTCATCACCGCCGTGTCCTTTGCGTCCGTGGCGGAACTGCGCGATGAAATACGCAAAACCCGCGACATGACAGACAAACCTTTCGGCGTGAACGTGTCCATGTTGCCCGTCATGATGCCGGGCGATTTGACCGAAGCGTTTTTCGATGTGGTGTGTGAAGAAGGCATCCCCGTGGTGGAAACGGCGGGACGCAACCCGGAACCTTATGTTCCCAAACTGAAGTCCGCAGGCGTGAAACTCATCCACAAAGTGCCTGCCGTACGCTTCGCCCGCAAAGCCGAATCCATCGGCGCGGACGCCGTCATCGTGGTGGGTTTCGAGTGCGGCGGCCATCCCGGCATGGACGACGTGCCCTCGCTCATCGTGCTGCCAAAAGCGGCGCAGGAATTGAACGTGCCGGTCATCGCGGCGGGCGGTTTTTGCGATGGCAAAAGCCTGGTGGCGGCGCTGGCGCTGGGCGCAGAGGCCGTGCTCATGGGCACCCGGTTCATGGCCGCGAAGGAAAGTCCAATGCACGAGAATTTCAAGAACTGGATGATTGAAGCCCAGGAAACGGACACCATGGTGGTGGAACGTTCCATCCGTAATGCGGCGCGCATCATGAAAAACGAAGCCGCGCAGACCGTGGCCAAAATGGAAGCGGAAGGTGCAACCCTGGAAGACCTGCTGCCGGTTATCGCGGGGCGGGTCGGACGTGAAGCCTATCTCAGCGGCGACACAGACTTGGGAACCATTGCCTGCGGCCAGGTTGTGGGACGCATCCACGAAATTAAATCCGTGAAGGAGATCATGGACGACATTATCAGCGAAGCGGAACAGACCATTCAGCGCCTGAACGTAATCGCAGGCGTGTAGGCGCGTAACGGGAAAGTAGGATAAGCAGGACGCGTCCGACATGTCCGACCGCGTCTTACACTGTCTGCCATGCTCTTTATCCCTGTCCGCCGGTGTTGCCCGGATAGTTCGGCGAATGCAGTATGGCTTCCTTGCGTAGTGCGAGCGCGCCGTTTTTCACCCATTTTTCGCCCCGCGGCTCCAAATGCTGAATCATGCGGCAGCGCCACAGGCGGAGTTGTTCACCGCTATTGGGATCGCCCGCGAGATCATTGAGTTCCCCCGGATCGGCGTCCAGATCAAACAGTTGCTCTTCGCCGCTGTGGGCATGATAGATGTACTTCTGCCTGCCGTCGGTCAGCGCGTTCCAATTATTCGTAACGTGATAACAGACGCTATGCTCCAAGTCAATATATTCCCGCCAGTTTGCCGCGTCGCCGCGCGTTAATTTCAACATACTGTCCCCTTCCACCGCGTCGGGAACGGACGCGCCGGCAGCGTCGAGGAAGGTGGGGAGGATGTCGCGTATCTCCACTGGCTGCATAAACCGTTGCCCGCGCGCGCCGCCCATACCGTCCGGCCAGCGCATGAGCATGGGAATCCGCGCCGAGGATTCATAAGCGTAGGATTTGCGCCAGAGGTGATGGTCGCCGGTCATGTCGCCGTGATCGGCGGTCATCAGGATAAGCGTATTTTCCAACCAGCCGCGGTCTTCAAGCGTTTCCAGGATGCGCCCAATCTGCTCGTCAATAAATGAAACATTGCCGTAATAGCCCTGCCGCGAGTGGCGCGCCTGCTCCCAGCCCATGTCGCCGTGCCAGATGTTGAAACTGTCGTCGCTGCGCTCGCGGTAGCGTTCCGCCCAGGCGCCGATGCGCGGTCGGGGGATGTCGGCGTCTTTATAGAAATCCATCCAGCGTTGCGGCGGATCATACGGACTGTGTGGACGGGCGAAAGACACCTTGAGGAAAAAGGGCGCGGTGTCTTGATACTCTTGCAGGAAATTCACCGCCACATCGCCCATCCAGCGGGTGGGATGCAACGCTTCCGGCAGCGCATAGGCTGCGGCGCGGTAGTCGTTCCAGCCGATGCCGGTGGCGTCCGGATCGAGGGCGGGCGCAACCGACGCGAACCAGGAACGGTAATCGCTGCGGAAATCCACGCTCTGCTCACGGCCTGATTCGTCCAGAATCGTCCGGTGGAATCCATGCAGGTTGCGTTGCGGCGCCCAGTGCATCTTGCCGACGCCGAGGGTATAGTAGCCCGCATCGCGGAGCAGTTGCGGCATTTCCACGGGATATTTCTCCGCCACCTTGGAATAGCCCAACATGCCGTGGCTCCACGGGGATTGACCCGTGAGCAAAGCGGCGCGGGCGGGCGTGCAGGTGGGTGTGGACGAATAGGCGCGTCCGAAATGCGCCCCCTCCCGCGCAATGCGGTCAAGGTTGGGCGTATGGACGACGGGATGGCCGTCCACCCCTATGCAGTCGCCCCGATACTGGTCGGCCATCAAAAACAGGATATTGGGGCGTTCCGTCCGCGTCGCCGCCCGTGCGCCTTGAGCGCCCGCCCACAATCCCGTCACGCCCGCCGCGCTTGCGCTGCTGATGAAAAATTGCCTGCGGCTCATGCTGCTCGGATTAAACGTACTCATAGCATGTTCTCCTTATGACAACATGGGATTATCGTACCTGAAATACGTCCGCCGAATGTAATTTTTCCCATGCCCCTTATCTAAAACAAATTGTTTAATCGGTCTGATTTGTCCGATATGTCCAAACAGCATCAACAGTGACTTTACCAATGAATCCTCGGATTCGGTTACAATAACCGCACGAACCTGAAAGGGGAAGTATATGGATTATCGGATTGAAAAAGATACGCTCGGCGAGATGCGCGTGCCCGCCGACCGCTATTACGGCTGTCAAACGGCGCGTTCGCTGGAAAACTTCAACATAGGCTGCGAGCGCATGCCCGTTGAGGTGATTCATGCGCTGGGCATCGTCAAGAAAGCGGCTGCCACGATAAACCGTCAATTGGGCCTGCTGCCGGAACGCGAAGCGGACGCCATCATTGCAGCGGCAGATGAAGTCATCGCGGGCAAACTGGCCGACCATTTCCCGTTGTCGGTATGGCAGACGGGCAGCGGAACACAGACCAACATGAATGTGAACGAAGTCATCGCCAACCGCGCCATTGAGATGCTGGGCGGTGAAATGGGCGCGAAGTCGCCGGTGCATCCCAACAACCATGTGAATATGAGCCAGTCCTCGAACGATGTGTTCCCCACAGCCATGAGCGTCGCGGCGGCGCTTGCCATAACAAATCGCCTGCTGCCCGCGCTGGAACAACTGCATGGAACGCTCAGTGCGAAAGCGGAGGAATTCAAAGGCATCATCAAAATCGGGCGCACCCATCTCATGGACGCCACGCCGCTGACGCTGGGACAGGAATTCTCCGGGTACGCACAGCAGGTGGAAAACGGCATGGAACGGGTGAAACAGACGCTGCCCATGCTGCAACAACTGGCATTGGGCGGTACTGCGGTCGGAACAGGATTGAACGCGCCCGCCGGGTTCGCGGCCGCGGCCACCAAAGTCATCAGCGAATTGACCGGGCAGTCCTTTTCTTCCGCGCCGAACAAATTCGAGGCGCTTGCGGCGCACGACGCGCTTGTGATGACCCACGGCGCGCTGAAGACGCTCGCCGCAAGTCTCATGAAAATTGCGAACGATATCCGCTGGCTGGGCAGCGGGCCGCGCTGCGGCATCGGCGAACTGACGCTACCGGAGAATGAGCCGGGTTCCTCCATCATGCCGGGCAAGGTCAACCCGACCCAATGCGAAGCGTTGACCATGATCGCCGCGCAGGTCATGGGCAACGACGCAACGGTGAACATCGCGGGCGCGTCCGGCAACTTTGAACTGAACGTGTTCAAGCCGGTCATCATTTATAATATACTGCAATCCATCCGACTGCTGGCGGACGGCGCGGCGGCATTCGCCGAAAAGTGCGTTGCAGGCATTCAAGCCAACGAAACGCGCATCGCCGCCCATCTTGAAAACTCACTCATGCTTGTCACCGCGCTTAATCGCGAAATCGGCTACGACAACGCCGCAAAGATTGCCCGTCATGCGCACACCAACAACACAACGCTGCGCGAGGCGGCTCTTGTGCTTGGCCTGTTGACGGAGAAAGCATTCGACGCCCTTGTTCGACCGGAAAAGATGCTGGGAACCGGAGATTAAGACCATGACCAAACGGGAGCGGTTTTTGGCATTTGCCAATTTTGAGAGAGTTGACCGACCGCCCAGATATGCCGGGTATGTGCCCGCCATGCATGAAAAGTTGACGGCATATCTCGGAGAAGACCCGGACGCGTATTTTGACATGGACAGGGGTAAAGGCGCGGGACTTGAGCCGCCTGAAGGATTCGAGTTCCCTGATTATTCCGTCTATCATCCCGGACGCGAAGACGGCAGGGACGGCTTTTCCATTGATGAAAACGGATGCGGCCATCTCAACCACGGTTTCTACCACTTCACGGAATACATAAGCCCACTGCGCAACGCAACTTCCTTTGAGGAAGTAGAAAAATATCCCATTGCCAGCAATGCAACCTTCTCGGATGCCGCTATGCGCGCCTCCGCAGCCGTCGCGCATAAAAACGGCGAATTCGCGCAAATCTTTGTGGGACATATCTACGAGAACGCATGGCAGGTGCGTGGCTATGAACCTTTTCTCATGGATTTGCTGACGCAAAGGGAGTGGGCGGAACTCCTGCTGGACCGGTTTTGCGAGAACAGCCTGCGCGTGGCCGTGGCGGCGGCGCGCGCCGGATACGACTGCATTGCCACGGGCGACGATGTTGCCAATCAGAACGCCATGATGTTCCATCCGCATCTTTGGCGCGCCGTTATGAAACCGCGCTGGGCAAGAGTCATTGCGGCGGCGCGCGCCGTCAAACGCGACATTCATGTCTGGTATCATTCCGACGGCAACATAACCGATATTCTCGACGACTTTGTTGAAATTGGCGTTACCATACTCAATCCCGTGCAGCCGGAATGCATGGACCCGATTGCCATAAGGAAACGTTACGGCAAGCGGCTTGCCTTTGACGGTTGTGTGGGCACACAATCCACCTTTCCTTTCGCAACTCCCGAAACAATGCATAAAACGGTCTATAAACTCGCGGATGCTCTCAATGCCCGGAACGGCGGCCTGATGCTGTCGCCGACTCATGTGCTTGAACCTGAGGTGCCGTCGGAAAATATCGAAGCTTTCTTCGAGGCATGCGACGCGCTCAGGACGTGAATCCCGTTCCTATGTTTGCATAATGAGGGGGCGCTGGGGATACGATAGCGCCGTTTTCGCCGGATGGTTTCGCGCATTCTTCCTGGGGATGTGGAACGCCCCGACAACAAATATGCGTGTCCACAAGGAAAGGGCTTATGCAACTTCACGTGTCC
>DSBB01000395.1 GCA_011046175.1 Candidatus Hydrogenedentota bacterium
GTGGTGTTTTTGGTGGGCGTGCCTCAGGAAGAGGGACAGGGGCAAAGTCAGGCTCAGGAAGGCGAACAGGAACAGCAGGAAGAACAACAAGCGCAACAGGAGCAGGAATTGGGGCAAGAGGAAGGAGAAGGCGAGCAGGAGCAGCCGCAAACATCGGAAAAGCAGGAAGGCGAGAACGCCGGACGGGAGAATCAGGTTGAGGAGGCGTCAGAGCAGGAGGGCGAGGCGCCTGAAGGGCTTGAAAATCTGGACGCTCTTCTCGAATCGTTGGAAGACATTGACAAGCGCGAACAGGTCGAGGAACGCAACCAGCGCGACAGGATTGATTTCAAAGGGAACTGGTGGTAATGCGTTGTTATGTTGTTTACATAGCGTTGGCCGCATGGCTTGCCTTGAATGCGCACGCCCAAAGTCCGGTATCCGCAGATGTATCGTCCCGGCGCGTCACGGTAAATGAGGTTTTTACCATCATTATCGGCGCCAATGGCAGCGATGTGAAGGAACCGGATATGAGCGGCGTCGCCGAAGCGGGCATTGTTGTGGGCGCGCCGTCTCATCAGTCGCAAACGAGCATACGAACAATACAGGGGAAAACCACCATGATGCAGTCGCGCACATGGCGGTTTCCCGCTTCCATAGCTAATGAGGGAACCTATACCATACCGCGTATTCCCGTTGTGGTGGATGGGCGCGAATATCTCACGCAACCGATGACCGTTGAGGTGACGCGAACTGTTGAAATGGGCGCGCGCCCCCCCCATGATACCGCGGAACTTACCATAGACGATTTGGCGTTTGTGCGTGCCATCGTCAGCAAAAGCAATGTGTATCAGGGGGAGCCAATCTTGTTGAAGCTCCGTTTTTACACGCTTGATCAATATTATGTCAATGTGGAAACGCCCCGCGCGTGGCCGTTCCCTGAAACGGAAGGTTTTTATTTGGGGGTGCAATGGCAACAGAATGTGACCGAACAATATGCGGGACGCAATTATCGCATTACGGAAATCAATCAGGCGCTGTATCCCGCCATGCCCGGCGAACTGACCATTGGCGCATGGCAATGGCAGGGCGGCGTGCGCTGGTACGATGCGCGCCGCAGACCACAGACGGCGGCGCGTATGTTTGCCACTGAGCCGGTGCGAATCACCGTGTCGCCATTGCCGCCGCGTCCGGCAAATTTTACCGGCGCAGTGGGCTTATTCCGTATGAATGTGCAGCTTCCTGAGAAGCAATGGACGCAGGGAACGCCTGTGAGACTTTCGGTGACCATTCTCGGCGAGGGTAATCCGAACACCATTGGCGCTCCAACCATGCCGGAGATGCCCTGGGCGCACATATCCGATCCGGAGGTGGAAACGCATCAACAGGAAAACAGTATGGAAGTTACCAAATCCTTCTCGTATCTCATTACACCGCTGGATGCGGGCGAGCAGGTTGTTCCGCCGGTCGAATTCACCTATTTTTCGCCCATTCACAAGGACTATAAGACAGAACGTTTTCGCGAAATACCGGTTGTTGTTCAACCTGCGGCGGACAACAATACCTTTGTTGCCATAGGCGGCTCGGCCGAGGAACAGCGCCGACGGATTGCCGTTTTTGACGGCGACATGCTGCCCATTATCACGGACGCGCAGGCGCTTGCCGTAAACATGCAGTGGAAAACGGCGCGCCTTAGCACTTTTGCCCTTGTCAGTCCATTGATGCCGCTGATGTTGCTGCTTGTGACGCAATCTCTTCTCAAGCACTGGAGACGATTAACACAGGATCGCAGTTATAAGAGGCGCTACTACGCCAAAACAAAATGTTTGACGGCAATTTCCGAGGCGCCGCGAGGTCAAGACCCTACGGAGACGTTGTATCGCGCCATCAATGGTTTTGTAGGCGATATGCTGGACATAAACGGCGCGGGACTCACCTCGTCAGAAGTGGAGACGTTGTTGCTTGAACGCAATGTTGATGCGGAAATCACGGCGGTGCTTGTCCGTGTGCTGAAAGCGTGTGAGCGGGCGCGTTATGCCGGTCGCACCTCGACGGATGAAGAAGTAAATGCGCTCTGTGATACGGCAAGTGACATTGTTGATCGTTTGCACGCCTGCCTGCAGGAGAAGCGGTCATGAATATGGTACTTCTCGTCATCATGCTGTCTTCCTTGTCCGGGGACGGCGCGGATATTTTTGATCAGGCCAACGAAGCCTATTATCAGGGCGACAACATCCGGGCAATCGCGGGTTACGAAAGGTTAATCTCGGAATTCGGCGTTAAAAGTCCGGCGCTTTTCTATAATCTCGGCAATGCCTGGTTCAAGGAGGGGCGTTTGGGAAAGGCCGTATTATACTATGAGGCGGCGCTGGCGCTTGATCCGCGCTTTGATGCCGCATCGAAGAACTTGGAAACTGTCCTGAAAAATACCAAACGGCATTTGCCTGCGCCTGACCGAAATGAACTTAACCGGGGGGCGTTCCTCCATTATTATCCCTTTACGCCCATGCAAAGCCTGCTGCTGACTCATGCCGCATTGGCTGCGGCGCTGGTGTTGTTGTTTGTGTGTTACCGGCGGGGAACGCCGCGGGTTAAGTGGCTGTACCGTTTTTCACTTGTGTTCGCCGCAGTTTTTTTTGCTCTTACCGTCGGCTCAAATCTTGCCGCGCGCAACGCGCCGAAACTTGCGGTGACTGTTCGGGACGAGGCGCCGGTTTATTTCAGCATGAATGAACTGGAATCGCCCAGATTTTTGTTATATGAAGGTGATCGCGTGCTGATAGACAGGATTGAAGGTGATTGGGCGCGCGTATATGCCTACGGCGGCGAACGCGGTTGGACGCGGAAGGACAATACGGGTATAGTGGAATATAGCGGAATTTAACGGATAAACGCTTACGGACAAAATCAGTCCGTCGCGCATGGAGAGATGGCGTTGTAATGACGGTAACGACAGTGGACATAGCGGAATTGAGCCGACTGGCGCGCGAAGATATTGGCGCCTTTCGGGCCGTGCCCCGCGCAACATGCATTACCGTGGTGCGCGAGTACGCGCAGATGCGACGCAATGAGATTCGGGCGCGACATGACGCGGCAGAGTCGGGCAGCGCCACATTGCGACATCTGACCCAACTCTGTGATGATGTGGTTCGCGTTGCCGCAACTTTCGCCGTGGCGCATACGACCAATCCACAACGCATTATGCAGCAAATTGCCGTGTGCGCGCTTGGAGGCTACGGGCGACGGGAAATGAGCCCTTATTCTGATTTGGACATTTCGCTTGTGCTGGACAATGCGCTGACGGCGGACGTTGAAACGCTTAACGCTTTCCTGCTTCCTTTTTTCTGCGATATTGGTTTCAAAGCCGGGTATACGTTGCATACGGTGCGCGAGGCGGTGGCGCTTGCCGCCGCCGATCCCCAAGTGTTCACCACCTATTCGCAAGCGCGGCTCATTCACGGCGACAATACAACTTTTGGCCGGCTGAAACTGTTGCTGGCCGATCTGGACATGGTTAATCGGGAGGCGGTGCTCGCGTACGTGCGCCGCCGCGAGCATCCCGAATTGTTGCCTCCGGAACACCGCGATCTCTATGCCCTCGAGCCCAATATCAAGGAGAATGCCGGCGGATTGCGCGATTTCCACGCGGGCTTGTGGATGATTATGCTGATGCAGGGGGCGCTGTCGTTGGATGAGCTTGCCCAGGGCGGTTACATTACCGCCGTCGAGCATCTCGAGCTACTTGAGGGACTCGATTTCCTGTGGCGCATCCGCAATGAGCTGCATTTTCACACGGGCCGCGAAGAAGACCAGTTGACCTTTTCTTTGCAGAAACATGTTGCCCGTGCGTTCGGGTACGGCGACAGTCCCCAGTCTGTGGCGCGGTTTATGGAAGACTACTACAACGCGGCCTGTCATGTTCGCCGTTTCCTGCAAATTGCGGCGCGCATTTGCGATCAGCCGTCCATGGCGCGGCTTTTCGAGCAACAGAAAACGGAGCGTTCCCAGTTTACCGTGTATCAGTATCAGCATCAGCTGTGTGTTGATCCGTCCGACAAGAACTGGTTTGCAGAGAATCCTGCGCGCATGATGGAGGTTGTTTGGGAAAGCGCGCGGCGCGCCGTGCCGCTAAGTTTGGCGACATCACACTGGCTGTCGAACAATCTTGGGTTGGTGAATGAAGAGTTTCGCACCAGCGACGCGGTGCGCCATTATTTTCTTGCAATATGCAAACGGCCCATGAAGGCGGGCGCCGCGTTGCGCGAAGCGGCCCGGGCGGGGCTGCTTGCCGCATATATTCCGGAGTTCGGCGCGGTGCGCGGCGTCATGCGTTATGAAGATTTTCACAGTTATCCCGTTGACGAGCACACGCTGCGCGCCCTCGAGGCGCTCGCAAATTTGTCCGACGCCGCCGTGCCCCTTTCGGACATCCTATATCGCGCCCTTGAGCGGGTGCGCGAACCCCACGTGCTGGTGTTGAGCATTTTGTTTCACGATTTGGGCAAGGCAGCGGGAGAAGTGCATATAGAAGAAGGCGCGCGCATTGCCCAGGCCGTTGCGCAACGGATTGGTCTTGACGAATACGAGACGGAACAGATGGCGTTGCTTGTCAGGCATCATCAGGCCATGTCGGATATCGCATTTTACCGCGATACGGATGAGCTGGAAACGATTGCTGCTTTTGCCGCCTTGATCAAGAATGATGATTTGCTCCGAATGCTGTTGTTGATCACGTATGCCGATCTCAGCGCCGTGGGCCCCAACGTTTACAATGAGTGGAAAGGCGCGCTGCTGTTAAAGCTTTTTCTGAGAACTGAGCGCATGTTGACAGGGCGCGATGCGGACAATGTTGACCAGGCTTTCACGGCGCCAAAAATTGCGCGCATACGCGAACTGGCCGGTGATATTCCGCCTGCTGAGCTGGATGGTTATCTGGATGAACTTGGGGAGCGTTATCTATTGGGATATACGCCCGAACAAATCATAGAGCACGTCGGATGCCTGGCGGAGGCGCGGCGGACAGGGCTTGCCACGCGCTGCATCGAGCGCGCCGAGTTGGGCGTGAGTGAGTATGTGGTATGCACACGGGACAGGCATGGCCTTTTTGCTGAAATTGCGGGCGCCTTCTCGTCGCAATTGATCAATGTGCGCAACGCGGCGTTGTTCACGCGTGAGGACGGCTGGGTGGTGGACAGTTTTCTTGTGCATAACGCCACAAGCGGCAGGCCGCTCACGGAAAACGAAACGGCCGGGGTAACGCATGTGCTCGAGGACGTGATCCAGCGCGGCGTCGCCATCAGCAAATATGTAGACAAAGCGCGAAAGCGGTTGTTTGCCTTGACGCGTTCCGCCGTTCCGGTGCGTCCGTCGGTGGAGTTCGACAATGATGCGTCGCGAACGGACACCGTGATTGACATTGTCGCGGGCGACCGCACCGGATTGCTTTATGATATTGCCCATACCCTTTCGGAGATGGGCATGGATTTTAATGCGGCTCATATTGTGACGGACGTGGGCCGGGCGCGTGACGCCTTTTATGTCCGTATGAATGATCGGAAACTGGAAGACGGCAAACTGAAAGAATGGGCGGCGCGGCGGTTGTATGAGGCTATTGCCGGACCCGCGTTGCTCGAAAAACCATAAGGAGACTTGGTTATGAGAAGAACAACAAAAGGATGGCTGATCTTATCGGCGGCGCTTGCCCTGTGTTTGGGAGCGGCTGAAGCGCAGGCGCAGGATGTGTCCCTGTTGCGCGAGATTCAGGACGGGTTTGTGCAACTCCACGAACGGTTGCGTCCTGCCGTGGTCAATATTGACGTTCAGGGCAAGGCCGAGGAACTCGACATGACGCCCTTTGGTCCGATGGAGGACCTGTTTCGGTTTTTCAACGTGCCCATGCCCCAGGAGCGCCCAAGGATGCAGCAGCCGCGTCCCCGCGGAACGGGCAGCGGGTTTATTTACGACGCTGACGGTTACATCATCACCAACAACCATGTGGTTGAAGATGCGGAGCGCATCGTGGTCCGGCTGCACAACGGCAGGGAATTCGAGGCGGAGGTTATCGGCACGGACCCGGAGACGGATATCGCCGTAATTAAAATTAACGCGGATGAGACGTTGTATCCGCTGAAACTGGGCGATTCCGACAAGGTAAAAGTGGGGGAATTTGCCATTGCTATAGGCAGTCCGCGCGGGTTTGAAGGGTCTGTCTCCTTTGGCCATATCAGCGCGCTTGGGCGTGAGGGGCTTCGCGGCCTCGCCATGCAGGGGCTGACCTTTCAGAACTTGATACAGACCGACGCCGCTATCAATCTGGGCAACAGCGGCGGGCCCTTGTGCAACATTGACGGTGAAGTCATCGGCATTAACACGGCCATTGTGTTTGGCGCCAATTCCATCGGATTTGCCATTCCCATCAATACGGCGAAACAGACCGTGCCCGTGCTTATCAGCGAGGGCAAGGTGACCCGGGGTTATCTGGGTGTTTCGATAGACGACGCCAAGAATTACTCAGATGTTGAATCGCTCGGACTTCCGGATGAAAATGGCGCGGTAGTGCGACAAGTGCAGCCCGGGACTCCGGCGGAAGAGGCGGGACTGAAGACGTATGATGTGGTGCGCAAGATAGACGGCTATCCTGTCACGACCGCCAGTGAAATGGTGCGGAAGATTTCCTCTTATGCGCCGGGCTCCAAAGTGACTCTCGAAATCTGGCGCGATAAAAAAGCTGTTGAAGTGAAGGTAACCCTTACTGAACGCGATTTGCTTCTTGGCAAGGCCGGGCAGGAGAAATCGGCGCTGGGCATCAAGGTGCGCGATCTTACGCCCGGCATTCTTGAGCGGCTCGGCATAGGCGCCGAAACCAAGGGCGTGGTGGTTACGGAAATAGAAGTGGGCAGTCCCGCCGAAGACGCGCGTCTTTTGGAAGGCGATATTATTATCGAGGTGGCGCAGCAGCCCGTCTCCAATGCCGTCGAGTTCCTCAAATTGATGGAAGAAAACGCGGAACCGGGCAAGGCGTTGCTCATTCGCTATGTGCGGGGCAACAACGACCCTGATATTACCATCATCCGTGTGCCACGAAAATAGATGATTCATACGAGACGTCTGTTCGGTTCGCCTTGACAAGGGCGCATCCCGTACGGGGTGCGCCCTGACATCGTTTCCGACGTTTGCTTGGCGAGTGCCGCTTTGGTTGTGTAAAATAGCGGTCGTACCAAGACGCGCATAGTAGCGCGTTGTCCTCTTTCGTGCTCAAGGAGTTCACAAGTATTGTCATTACGGGAAGGGCGCCAGGCTAACGCGGCAATCTGGGAAAAC